>NZ_JCALDF010000043.1:0-37204 GCF_059812725.1 Mycobacterium sp. NGS41 | reverse complement strand
TCCCGAAACAGCACTGTTTCGGGAGCTTTTGCGTCTTCTCGCGCAACATGGCGCTAGCCGGCGCGTCGGCCGAATGCCCGTCGCGGCGGCAGCCGCACACCAAGTTGTTTGGCAAGCCGATAACCGGTGAGCGCGAGTTCACGGATTTGCTCGGGCCGCAGTCCGGACTGCAACGCCGTGTCCAGCATGTCGGCCACCCGATGGCTGGGGTCGCAGCGCAGCGCGGCCTCCAGCGACACCCCGGCCAGCGGCCCGTCGCCGCGCGCGTAGGCGCTGAAGGCGAGTAGCACCAGCGCCTCAACCCGCCACGGCGGCGGCAGCGTCCTGGCCAGCACCGCCCATAGGGTCTCGGCTTCCCCGGCGTTCTCTCCGACCGCGAGGGCATACAGCGTGTCGCGCACTCGCCCGTCGCTCAGCGCGCAGCCCAGCTCAGCCAGCTCCGCGTCGGAGAGCCGCTGGCCGCCGGCGACCCGGGTGGCGGCGGCCATTGCGTTTTCCACGTCGCCGCGACAGCGGGCCGCAGGATCCGCACGATGTGCGGCCTGGCGGGCGGCCGCCTGTTGTTCGACCGCTTCCGCCAAGTCGGCGCTGCGAGCTGGGTCGTCGACCGCGATGACGGCCTGCAGGTCGGCGCGGCGCGGGTAGAGCCGCCGGCCGTCCAGCACCGCCGCGGCGGCCAGTGGCGACGCCGACGGGTCGTCGATCACGCCACCCGAGCCGCAGTTGTCCACGCAGTGCCATCGCCCGCCGCGGGCCACCCGATCGACCACGTGCACCGCCCACAGCACCACGCCGCGCTCCGACAGGGCGTCGGTGAGGTCCGCGCACAGCTCCCGGTAGTCCTCGTTGCACCGTGGACACTGCGCGCCCTCGGCGTCGACGATCACCGCGATCGCCGCCTCGGGATCCGCCGCCGCGGCAACCTCGGCGAGGTGCTCAACCCGTCCGGCCAGCTCGTCGGAGAGGTCGACCCGCAGCACAGATCCCAGTTCGCCATCGCCCACCGACACCAGGACCAGCGATTTCTCCGGCACGAAGCCGAGGACGGCCGGCAATGCTGCGATCAGCGCCGCGGGACGGTTCAGTTCAAAGTCAGGTAGATGCTTCGTCATGGGCCCAACGCTGACGATCCGCACTGTCAGACTGCAGTCGCGCGACGTGATTGAGCGAGCCGTCTGTGGAGAAAGTCGCGACTGTGGGCCTTATCGTCTATCCATGGATTCGATGCAGGAGTACGACATCGTCGTCATCGGCTCGGGGCCCGGGGGGCAGAAGGCCGCCATCGCGGCGGCCAAATTGGGCAAGTCCGTCGCGATCATCGAACGTGGCCGAATGCTCGGCGGCGTTTGCGTCAACACGGGCACCATCCCGTCCAAGACGTTGCGCGAGGCCGTGCTGTACCTCACCGGCATGACTCAACGCGAGCTCTACGGGGCGAGCTACCGCGTGAAAGACCGGATCACCCCGGCCGACCTGCTGCGGCGCACGCAGCACGTGATCGGCAAGGAAGTCGACGTGGTGCGAAATCAGTTGATGCGCAACCGGATCGATTTGCTGGTCGGGCACGGCCGGTTCGTCGACCCGCACACCATCTGTATCGAAGACCCGGGCCGCCGAGAGATGACCACCGTCACCGGCGACTACATCGTCATCGCCACCGGAACCCGGCCCGCGCGGCCGTCCGGCGTCGAGTTCGACGAGCAGAGGGTGCTCGACTCCGACGGGATCCTCGATCTCAAGTCACTCCCGTCGTCGATGGTCGTAGTGGGTGCCGGTGTGATCGGCATCGAGTACGCGTCCATGTTCGCCGCGCTGGGCACCAAGGTGACGGTCGTGGAGAAACGCGAAAACATGCTGGACTTCTGCGACCCCGAGGTGACCGAGGCGCTGAAATTCCACCTGCGCGACTTGGCGGTGACCTTCCGGTTCGGTGAGGAAGTCACCGCGGTCGACGTCGGCGCCGCGGGTACGGTCACCACCCTGGCCAGCGGCAAGCAGATTCCTGCCGAGACGGTGATGTACTCCGCGGGACGTCAGGGGCAGACCGACCATCTCGACCTGCACAACGCGGGCCTGGAGGTGGAGGGCCGCGGCCGGATCTGGGTCGACGAGCGATTCAAGACCAAGGTGGACCACATCTACGCCGTCGGCGACGTCATCGGGTTCCCCGCGCTGGCCGCAACCTCGATGGAACAGGGACGCCTGGCCGCCTACCACGCGTTCGGCGAACCAGTGGACGGCATCACCGAACTGCAGCCGATCGGCATCTACTCGATCCCCGAGATCTCCTATGTCGGAGCCACCGAGGTGGAACTGACCAAAGACGCGGTCCCCTACGAGGTGGGGGTGGCCCGATATCGGGAACTGGCCCGCGGCCAGATCGCCGGCGACTCCTACGGCATGCTCAAGCTGCTGGTGTCCACCGACGACCGCAAGCTGCTCGGGGCGCACATCTTCGGCACCAGCGCCACCGAGATGGTGCACATCGGGCAGGCGGTGATGGGATGCGGCGGCACCGTGGACTACCTGGTCGACGCGGTGTTCAACTATCCGACGTTCTCCGAGGCCTACAAGGTCGCCGCGCTGGACGTGACGAACAAGATGCGCGCGCTCAGCCAGTTCCGCCGCTGAGTTAGCAGCCGTCGTCGTAGTCGGTCGGCGCCTTGTCGCCGGGCCCGCCGGCCTCGGCGCGCGCCAGTAGTTGCGCGGTGTGCTCGTCGAACGGCGCCGAATAGGACATGTCCGCACGGCACCCGCCGCCTTCCAGGCCGCCGATCACCCCGGTCACCGTGGTGCCGCTGACCCACGGTGCGCCGCTGGTGCCACCGACCAACCCGTCACACGCCAGCGAGGGAAAACCGCTCGAGGTCATCCCCGTAGCGCCCTGACAGCTGATCGGCGAGCCACCTGCTCCGGCCGGATAGCCGGTCACGGTGACGACGGTCCCCGGGGCGGGCGTGGTGGCCAGCGTCAGTCCAGAGCCGGCGCGTGCCTCCAGCGACTTAGCGTGCTGGTTGCTGACCCGCGCGATTGCATAGTCGGCGCGCGGATCTCGTTTGGCGACCCAGCGTGGATCGAGGTAAACATCGTCGACCCGCCACAGGTCGGCCGTCGTGGCGTGACTGGAGAAGCCCGGACCAAAGGTTGCCTGCAAGCCGCCCAGCAGGCAGTGCGCAGCGGTCAACATGAGGTTCCCGCTCCTGGAATGCAGCGCCGACCCCGTGCAGACGTGCTTCTTGCCACCGTCGAGGAAGATCGCCCCTACCCGCATGTCCGGAGCGACGGCCCCCGCGGCCGGACCGTGCCCGAAGCGGCCGCACGACGCCAGCAACGTCGTCAGGCTCACTAGCGAGCAAAGCAGTAGCGTCGGCACGCGCATCGCGCTCCATCATGCCCGCCCGGATTCGGGGAAATTGCTGCCACACGAAAGAGTCGGTGGCGAATACATCGCGGCGCTATCGCGTTTCGACGGTGGAGACGACTCGGGTTCGTTGTTCAATTACTGGTGCCCGCTTGATGTGAGGGACACTGGTTACGGCACCCTGGAGAGCTGGGAGGGAGGTAACACCGATGGCTCGCGATCACGAGCGAGATGACGACCAGTACTACCAGCCAGGGCAGTCCGGCATGTACGAGCTGGAATTCCCGGCACCGCAGTTGTCGGCGTCCGACGGCCGCGGCCCGGTGTTGGTGCACGCGCTGGAAGGTTTCTCCGACGCCGGTCACGCGATCAAGCTGGCGGCTGCCCACCTCAAGGCGGCCCTGGACACCGAGCTGGTCGCGTCTTTTGCGATCGACGAACTGCTGGACTACCGCTCGCGGCGGCCGCTGATGACCTTCAAGACCGACCACTTCACCCACTACGAAGATCCCGAGCTGAGCTTGTACGCGCTGCGCGACACCGCCGGCACACCGTTTCTGCTGCTGGCCGGCATGGAGCCGGATCTGAAGTGGGAGCGTTTCATCACCGCGGTACGGCTGCTGGCCGAGCGCCTCGGCGTGCGGCAGACCGTCGGCCTGGGCACCGTCCCCATGGCGGTCCCCCATACCCGGCCCGTCACGATGACCGCGCACTCGAACAACGGGGAACTGATCGCCGACTTCCAGCCGTGGATCTCCGAGATCCAGGTCCCTGGCAGTGCGTCGAACCTGCTCGAGTACCGGATGGCTCAGCACGGCCACGAGGTCGTCGGGTTCACCGTGCACGTCCCGCACTACCTGACCCAGACCGACTATCCGGCCGCGGCCCAGGCGCTGCTCGAGCAGCTGGCCAAGACCGCGTCGCTGGAGCTGCCCCTGACGGCGTTGTCCGAAGCTGCGGCAGACATCCGGGCCAAGATCGATGAGCAGGTTGAGGCCAGCGCAGAGGTCGCTCAAGTGGTGGCCGCGCTGGAGCGCCAGTACGATGCCTACATCGATGCCCAGGCGAACAGGTCACTGCTGAGGCGCGATGAGGAACTGCCTAGCGGCGACGAGCTTGGTGCGGAGTTCGAGCGGTTCCTGGCTCAGCAGGCAGAGAAGAAGTTCGACGACGACGACCCGACCTGAGACGCCCTGAGGATGTCTCAGCGTCGCCGTAGGGTCAGCCCCTCTTGGCCAGCGCGAAAAGGTAACACTCCCGTTGTGACCTGGCTTCTATTCAGGGACTCGTAGTCAGCCGGCCGGTCTGACTTGAACCTCGCCAGGATCAGGCAACACCGCCCCAACAGGCAATCAACGGCCAGGTGAACTACGTTCTACCCATGGTGACCGTTCAAAGGCGAGCGTCGGTACGCCCCTTGAAGCTGTGTACAAATGGAGCTGTTCAACCGTCGCTGCAGTTCCGCACCCTCCACGGTTATAAGAGGGCGTTCCGGATCGCCGGCGAAGGGCCCGCGATTCTGTTGATCCACGGCATTGGCGACAACTCCACGACCTGGGACTGCGTACATGCCAAGCTCGCTCAGCGCTTCACCGTCATCGCCGCGGATCTGCTGGGTCACGGCAAGTCGGACAAGCCACGCGCCGACTACTCGGTTGCGGCGTACGCGAACGGCATGCGCGACCTGCTCAGCGTGCTCGACATCGAGCGGGTGACGATCGTGGGTCATTCGCTCGGCGGCGGGGTGGCGATGCAATTCGCCTACCAGTTTCCCCAGCTGGTCGAGCGACTGATCCTGGTCAGCGCCGGCGGCGTCACCAAAGACGTCAACTTCGTGTTGCGATTGGCTTCGCTGCCGATGGGCAGCGAAGCGATGGCGTTGCTGCGGCTACCCCTGGTGCTGCCGGCCGTGCAGCTGGCCGGGAAGATCGTCGGCAAGGCAATCGGAGCCACCGCCCTGGGCCACGATCTGCCGAACATGCTGCGGGTACTGAACGACCTACCGGAACCGACGGCATCAGCGGCATTCAGCCGAACCTTGCGGGCCGTGGTGGACTGGCGCGGGCAGATCGTCACCATGCTCGACCGATGTTATTTAACCGAGGCCATCCCGGTGCAGATCATCTGGGGCACAAGGGATGCGGTTGTCCCGGTCGAGCATGCGCGCATGGCGCACGCCGCCATGCCGGGCTCACTGCTGGAGATCTTCCAAGGCGCCGGACACTTCCCTTTCCACGACGACCCGACTCGCTTCATCGACATCGTCCAGCGCTTCATGGACAGCACTCAACCCGCCGAATACAACCAGGCCGCGCTGCGCGCACTGCTGAGCAGAGGCGGCGGCGCGAAAACCGTCCACGGGCCGGCGGAGACCCGGGTCGCGGTGCTGGAGGCCATCGATTCCGACGAACGCAGCGCTACCTGATCAGCTTCGGTACCAGGCCGTAGGACGTTGTAAGACAGGCGGATTGAGCTGCAATGCCGTTCACTGCTGGCGGCGTAACACCGCGGCGAGGTGATCCTGCAGCGGTTGGCCGACCGCGCCCATCCGCACCGTGTAGGAAAGCTCGTCTTGGTCGATCCGGAACGAACGGCCCAGCGCGCTAACGTTTTTGGCGGTTGGAGTCAATCCGACGGACGAGGTGATCAGCTCGATTTCGATGAGGTCGCCGCTCACTGAGTAGTTGCCCACTTCGATCTCCGTGATGCCGCTTGGGTGGGCCAGAACCAGCTCCACCTGGCCGGGTTGCGGAGCACGCAGAAACCCCGTCTCGGCATGCAATGGCTTTCCGTCGGCAACCGCCTTGGTCTTTTGCGAGTAGGCCAAAAACGGTTTGCCGACATGGCTGAACACAACTTCTTCGAAGTACTCGAACGGCTCGATCGTCGGATATTTACCCGTGCCGCGACCCGCCCAGGTACCGAGCAGTGGTTCGAGCGCTTCGAGGTTCGGGTGCAGGTCGAAAGCCATGAAATCAGCGTAGTCCGGCGACCGTCCGCTTATGGCGCTGCGTCAATTCGGTGTTGATACCTTGCGGTGCGCCCGAAGCACCTCGATCTCGCGCTCGAAATCGTCCGCTGATGAAAAGGACCGGTACACCGACGCGAACCGCAGGTAGGCAACCTCGTCGAGTTCGCGCAACGGCCCAAGGATCGCCAGGCCGACCTCGTGGCTCGGGACCTCCGGCGATCCGGCCGCACGCACGGTGTCCTCCACCTGCTGGGCCAACAGATTCAATGCGTCGTCGTCTACCTGGCGACCCTGGCATGCACGGCGCACACCGCTGATCACCTTCTCCCTGCTGAACGGCTCGGTGACGCCGCTGCGCTTGACCACGGCCAGCACCGCGGTTTCGACCGTGCTGAATCGTCGTCCGCACTCGGGGCATGACCGGCGGCGCCGAATGGCCTGGCCTTCATCGGTTTCCCGCGAATCGATCACCCGGGAGTCCGGATGCCGGCAGAACGGACAGTGCATCGCCGCTCCTTTGCCGTGCGGACATCCCGGTATCGCAGACGACTCCGAGAGTACCTGTGCGCTGCCCGGCGGAGCGAACGCTTCCGCCATCCATCCGCGTTCACCGCCACGCCCGCCGCGCGCCCGCGCCAGCGAGCGGTTTTCGCAGTGCACCGCGCTGCCGTCAGCCGACGGGTGCGATCAGGGTCTGGCCTGCGACCACCGTCGGCGAATTCAGGTCGTTGAGTTCGCGGATGCGGTCGGCAACCTGGCGGACCGGCGCGTCCGGCGCCACCCGCGCCGCCACGTCCTGCAGCGACTCCCCGGCCTCCACCCGAACCACGGCAAGCCTGTCAGGCACGTGAGAAGCAGCCGGGCCGGCGGAGTCGCCGTTGGCCATCTGCCCGAAGTGGGCGATCAGGCCCAGCCAGAGGGTGATGATGCCGGCCAGCAGTGCCAGCCCCACCGTCGTCGCGACCGTGACGGGACGCCGGCGATGAGGGGCGACGGACATCGCCACGCCGGTCCCGCGGTAGCGCGTCGGCGCACCCGCCGGCCTCGTCGGGCCGGGACCGAAAGATCGAGCCGGCCGTCCGTACGGAGCTCCCTGAACCGGGCGCCGCGCCCGGTCGGTTCTGCCGGTACGCGGCGAGATCGAGATTGTGTGGATGGTTGTCATGTGCGTTCCTCCGGTCAACTGATCCTCGCTCGTGTGTTCGACTATAGTCGCTCGTGTGTTCGATAGCCGAACATTTGAGCGAAGCGTGTCGAACGAGCAAAACGCTAGACCGCCCCACCGACAAGTTCGTCGGTCGCAATCGCTGCCATGACGTCCGGGTACCCGATCTGCCGAAGAGTTACACGCTTGTTATTCAGCAGCTCTAGGACGTGCTGGGCCCAATATCGCCGTCGCGACACACCGGTCGAACACATGTTTGATTCTGTCGGTCCGTGCGGCTACATTCAGAGCCATGAGTGACAGCAACGACACTTCGGGCGGCGCGGACGGCCGCGTCCATTCAGTGAGCTCCGGGCTTACCGAGCGACAGCGCACGATTCTGGAAGTGATCCGCGCGTCGGTCACCACCCGCGGATATCCCCCGAGCATCCGGGAAATCGGCGATGCCGTCGGCTTGACATCGACATCGTCGGTAGCTCACCAACTGCGGACGCTGGAGCGCAAGGGCTATCTGCGCCGAGATCCGAACCGCCCCCGGGCCGTCGATGTCCGCGGCGCCGACGACGCCACGGCGACGCGGGTCACGGACGTCGCCGGCTCCGACGCTCTGCCGGAGCCCACTTTCGTCCCCGTCCTCGGGCGCATCGCCGCGGGTGGACCAATTCTGGCCGAGGAAGCGGTTGAGGACGTCTTCCCGCTGCCACGTGAGCTTGTCGGCGAGGGCACGCTCTTCCTGCTCAAGGTGGTCGGCGACTCGATGGTCGAGGCCGCGATCTGCGACGGCGACTGGGTAGTGGTCCGCCAGCAGCATGTCGCCGACAACGGCGACATCGTCGCAGCCATGATCGACGGCGAAGCCACGGTCAAGACGTTCAAGCGCGCGGGCGGTCAGGTATGGCTGATGCCGCACAACCCGGCGTTCGATCCCATCCCCGGCAACGACGCGACCGTGCTGGGCAAGGTCGTTACGGTGATCCGCAAGGTATAGCTTCCAGCGGGGCTCTAGTCGGCCTTGGTGAAGCCGTTGGCTTCTGCGACTTCCTCACTGGCTAGCCAGATTTCGGCCAGTGTGTCCTCGTACAGCGCGCTGTTGGGCGTGTAGTACAGGCCGAAACTCGCATTGCCTTTGATGGGATATCCGTCCGGCGCCTGGTACGGGTCGTCCAGCGGCAAGTGGATCATCGGGCGCGCAGGCTGCGCTCTCCCTGCCGCAACCGGGCCGGCCCCTTCGGTAGCGGCCGGTGCCGCTTCCGGGATGACTTCGGCTGCCTCTCCCTGTTCGACGGCATCGTGCGAAGTGTCGATGGCCGCGTGCCGGCCGGTGCTGGGCTGGAGAGCCGAACCAGCGGCCTCGGAGGTTTCGGGGGCTTGGGGAAATGCGGTTTCCGCATGCCGGTCCTCGGCAAAGACCTCCTCGGCATAGCCGCCCTCGGGGGGAGCCTCGGCGAAAACGTCATTGCCATAACCAGCCTCGGCTGGGGGTTCGACGAAAACGTCGTCGCTATAACCGGCTTCGGCTGGGGGTTCGGCGAAAACGTCGTCGCCATAGCCGGCTTCGGCTGGCTGCTCGGCGAAAACGTCGTCGCCGTAGCCAGCTTCGGCAGGAGCTCCGTCAAATGAGTCCTCGGGAATGCCGGTGTCGACAGCAACCTCATCCGCAGAACGGCTTTCGGTCGAGATGCCGGAATCCGGGTAGCCGGCCTCGGTCAGGACGGGTATGGAAGTGGTGTCGACGTCGTCGGGATTTTCCCCTTGCTCTTCTTCAAACCCGACGTCCACAAAGTCGTCTTTCCGAGATTCTGCTTCGGATCCGGAGAGCACATCATGACCGGGTGCCTCGACGGGCGACTCATCTTCGGACGCCATTGCCGCAGCCGCGGAACGGGGCCAGCTGATCCGCGGTGGGGACTCGTCGTCCGGCGCCCGTCGCTCCGACGGGTGCACGTCGGACAGCGGGTGGTGCGGGGAGGCGAATTCGGCGTCTTCGTGGGCCCACGGCTCGGCAGCCGTGCCGTCATAGCCGGCGTCCAGGCCATTGTCAGGCTCGTAGGGTGCGGCGTCGTAGCCGAAGGCGGTATCGCGGGCGCGCCGGCGCCGGCGCCATCCGTTCAGCACCAATACCAGCGACAGCAGCAACATCAATAGGGCGACGATCGCGATCAGATACCACCATTGCCAGGCGAACTTCTTGGCATGCGGGGGCATCGCCGACTCACTCGGCTGGCTCTGGCCCGGCACCTGCAGACCGGCGAGCAATGGCGCCAGGTTGGCCGGATCAGTGGTGAACGTGTTGGTCGCGCGGTTCCACGAGATCTGTCCGCCGGTGAACTTCTGAGAGACGACGTCGCCGTCCAGGGCCTGATCGCCAACCGGCGCTCCGAGCTTGCCGGTGGGGCCTTTGAGCTTGTCCCAGGCGGCTTTCATGGCTCCGCGCACGACGTACGCGCCGTGGTCAGGCGTCCAGAAAATCACCGGCTTGTCGGGTCCGGAGAACACGGCGATCCGGCTCGAGGGCGGCAGGCCGCCGTCAGACTCGTTGGCGACGGGAAAGCCCAGCTCGCTGCCGACCGGCCCGCCCAGTGACTCGTACTTCGCCAGGATGTCGCTCTCGACGGCATTCGCGCCGGTCGCGGGGCTGAAATACACCCTGCCGCCGGCGAAGTCCTGAGCGAGCCCATCGCCGCCGATGGGATACCGGCCGCTCTTCTTGGCGCCCAACGGACCGGCGGCGCCGCCCGCCGCGCGCCAGGCCATGTTGATCACGGCAGCGGGATCGGTCTCGACCTTCAAGTCCTTCAGCTGGTCGCCCAATGTCGCCGGCTCGGTGGTGAACTGCTTGGTATTCCTGTTCCAGGAGATGGCGCCGCCGCTGAACTTCTGCGACGTGACGTCGCCGTCGTAGGTTTCATCCCCTGCCGGGACGCCCAGCACCCCGCCCGAGCTGCCGAGTTTGTCCCAGGCGGCATTCAGCGGGCCACGCACAACGTGCGCACCATGGTCGGGCGTCCAGTAGATGACCGGTTTGTCGCTGGCCGAGAAGGTGGCCACCCGGCTGTCGGGTCCGGCCAGCCCGGCAACTTCGTTGATGGTCGGAAATCCCAGGTCGCTGCCGACCGGACCGCCCAATGAGTCGTACTTGTCCAGAATCGGCCCGTACACGAATTTGGCTCCGGTGTCGGGAGTGAAGTACATCTTGCCGCTGGCGAAGTCGAGGGCGAATCCGTCGCCGGCCGGATAGACGTCGCCTTTCCGCGCGCCCAGCGGCGACGAGTCGCCACCGGCCTTGTCCCACGCCGCCATCATGGCGCTCTCGGCGTCGCCGATGGGAGAAGCCATCGCGACGGGCGTCAGCAACGCCGCGGTCATCACCGTCGCCGCCAAGGCGACCAGCGCCCGACCGACCAGCCTGCCCAATTGACCTCTCTGCCCGTTCACCAAGCCTCCCAGCCGACGGATATGCCCTCATCTGTGGCTATGCCCGCCCCCCATTGACGCTCGTTGTTGTCGCCGGGCTCGCATAACTTTGCTAGAGCGAATGACAATTGCGAAGACAAATCAGGGATATTTCGGAAACAGATACCCCGCCGATGTCGAAATGATGCCATTTCACTGCCGATTCGCGACGTCCGCTGCCCCGAGCAAACAGAGCTGACCTGGGTGTTTGCCGGGCTTGCCGGGACCCCCGCCGCCAACTTGGTACGCGAATACACAAGCGCCGACGTTACGTGACGTGCTGATCGCCCTGACGGTGTGGACCCTTTTCGTCAGTATTAAACGCCCTTACGTACTCAGGCTACGACCGATGATCTCTTTCATGATCTCCGTCGTACCGCCGTAGATCGTCTGCACCCGGGCATCGAGATAGGCGCGCGCGACGGTGTATTCGCGCATGTAGCCGTATCCGCCGTGCAACTGCAGGCAGCGATCGATCAGGTGCACCTGCTTTTCGGTGGAGTACCACTTGGCCATCGCGGCTTGTTCCGCCGTCAGCTTGCCCTCCAGGTGCAGCGCGAGGAACTGGTCGACCATGATGCGCACCACCGTGGCCTCGGTCGCCAGTTCGGCCAGCACAAAACGGCTGTTCTGGAAATTACCGATCGGCTTGCCAAATGCTTTGCGTTCTCTGGTGTACTGCAGGGTCTGCTCGAGCACGGCCTCCATGGCCGCGGCGGCCATGATGGCGATGTTGATCCGTTCCTGCGGCAGGTTCTGCATCAGGTAGATGAAGCCCTTGCCCTCCTCGCCGAGCAGGTTCTCAGCCGGAACCCTCACATCGGTGAACGACAGTTCCGCGGTGTCCTGGGCGTCCAGCCCGATCTTGTCCAAGTGGCGGCCGCGTTCGAAGCCGTCCATGCCGCGCTCGACGACCAGCAGACTGAACCCTTGCGCGCCTTTTTCGGGATCGGTCTGGGCCACCACGATCACCAGGTCGGAGTTGATCCCATTGGTGATGAACGTCTTTGACCCGTTCAGAATGTAGTGATCGCCGTCCTTGACCGCCCGGGTCTTGATGCCCTGCAGGTCGCTGCCGGTACCCGGCTCGGTCATCGCGATCGCGGTGATCAGCTCCCCGGTGCAGAATTTCGGCAACCAGCGCTGCTTCTGCTCTTCGGTGGCCAACGCCAGGAGATAGGGCGCCACGATGTCGTTGTGCAGGCCGAACCCGATCCCGCTGTAGCGGCCGATGGTGGTTTCCTCGGTGATGATCGTGTTGTACCGGAAGTCGGCGTTGCCGCCGCCGCCGTACTCCTCGGGCACCGCCATCCCCAGAAAGCCCTGTTTGCCGGCCTCGAGCCAGACGCCGCGGTCGACGATCTTGGCCTTCTCCCATTCCTCGTGATACGGCGCGACGTGGCGATCCAGGAAGGCCCGGTAGGACTCGCGGAACAAATCGTGCTCGGGTTCGAAGAGAGTGCGCTGGTACTTGACGGCACTACCCATGCGTGACGACCTCCCGGCTGTCCGAAACGAAGCAATATCTGCTGCCCAACATATACCAACCGGGTGGTTGGTCGACGGCTGGCCAGGCCGAGTGTGTGTCGCGCTTTCGGCTTAGACCGAGAACTCTCGCAGGCTGGCGGCCAGTGCCACTGGAACCCGGGCCCGGATCCGGGTGCCTTCGGGGTTGTGCTCCGCCTGCTGCACCCGGCCGTCGGTGTGCAGGCGTGCCACCAGGTCACCCCGGTGGTACGGGATCACCACGTCGACGGCGGCGTCGGTGGGCACCGCGAGCTCGGCCATCCGCCGCCGCAGCGCGTCGATGCCGTCGCCGGTGCGGGCGGAGACGAACACCGCTCCGGGCAGTTCGTGGCGCAGCCTGGCCAGCATCAGATCGCCCGCGATATCCGTCTTGTTCACCACCAGCAACTCCGGCGGCATACCCGCGTCGTGGTCGGCAATCACTTCGGAGATCACTTGCCGGACCGCGCTGATCTGGGCCAGCGGGTTGACGTCGGAGCCGTCGACGACGTGCACCAGCAGATCGGCGTCGACAACCTCCTCCAGCGTGGAGCGGAATGCCTCCACCAACTGGGTGGGCAGATGGCGCACAAAGCCGACGGTGTCGGTCAGCACTATCGGCCTGCCGTCGTCGAAGACCGCACGCCGGGTGGTGGGCTCCAGCGTGGCGAACAGCGCGTCCTCCACCAGCACCCCGGCCCCGGTCAGCGCGTTGAGCAGGCTCGACTTGCCGGCGTTGGTGTAGCCGACGATGGCGATGGACGGAATGTCGCTTTCCAGTCGGCGGCTGCGCTGAGTGTCGCGGGCCTGCTTCATCGCCTTGATCTCACGTCGCAGCTTGGCCATCCGCTCGCGGATGCGACGCCGGTCGGTCTCGATCTTGGTCTCACCGGGTCCGCGCAGGCCCACGCCGCCGCCGCTGCCGCCGGCACGGCCGCCGGCCTGCCGCGACATCGATTCACCCCAACCGCGCAGCCGCGGCAGCATGTACTCCATCTGGGCCAGCGACACCTGCGCCTTGCCCTCCCTACTGGTGGCGTGCTGGGCGAAAATGTCGAGGATCAACGCGGTGCGGTCGATGACTTTGACCTTCACCGCCTTCTCCAGCGCCGTCAGCTGGGCCGGGGACAGTTCACCGTCGCAGATGACGGTGTCGGCGCCGGTCGCCACGACCACTTCGCGCAGTTCCTGCGCCTTGCCCGAGCCGATGTACGTCGAGGGATCGGGCCGGTCGCGGCGCTGAATGAGCCCTTCGAGCACCTGGGAGCCTGCGGTTTCGGCCAGGGCTGCCAGCTCGGCCAGGCTGGCCTGGTTGTCAGCCGCAGTTCCGTCGGTCCACACGCCAACCAGCACCACCCGCTCCAGCCGCAGCTGGCGGTACTCGACCTCGGAGACGTCGGCGAGTTCGGTGGAGAGCCCCACGACGCGGCGTAGCGCCGACCGGTCTTCGAGGGCGAGTTCACCGAGGCTCGGTGACGGTTCTGCGACATCTCGGGTGCCTGGAAAGCCCGCATCGGGCGAATCTGGATGTGTCATGCCAATTCCGATGGTGGCACGATCGCGGTGGCCGTGCATCTGAATAAGGTCAGGCCGCCCCACCCGTCGAAGCCCACCAACTGTCCGCGAGTTCGCCGTGGGCCACCAGGACCGAGGGGCCGCGCAGGTAGCTGGTGGCGTTGGTGACGGTGACCACGACGTCACCGCCCGGCACACGCACGGTGAGCGTCCCGGTGTCCGCGCCGGTGAAGGCCAGCGCGGCGACGGCGGCCGCGACTGTCCCCGTGCCGCACGACCGGGTTTCCCCCACCCCGCGCTCGTGCACGCGCATCCGAACCATTCCGGCCTCGGGCGCGGTGAGGACTTCGACGTTGACACCGTCGGGAAACTGAGCCGTATCGAAGCTGACGGGCGCCGCGACATCCAGGGCCGCAAGCTCGTCGGGAGTCAGCTGCGGATCCACGCACGCCAGATGCGGGTTGCCCACGTCGACCGCCATGCCCGTGAACCGTCTGCCACCAACGACGGCGTCAAGGGCCTCAAGAGCCTTAGTACCCTCGACCGCGCTCAGCCGGTTGGCCTTGCCCATGTCGACGGTCACATCGGCGTTGAGCGCGTCGACGCGGTGCACGGTGACCAGCCGCGGGCCGGCCAGCGACCCGACGACGAACTCGTCGCGCGGCTCCAAGCCGGCTGCGCGCAGGTAGTGAGCGAAAACCCGCACGCCGTTGCCGCACATTTGCGCGATCGACCCGTCGGCGTTGCGGTAGTCCATGTACCAGTCGTAGGCGCTGACGCCGTCGGGCAGACGCTCGAGCGAACCGGCGCGCAGGGCCGCACCCGCGGTGGTGACCCGCAGCACCCCGTCGGCGCCCAGTCCCCGTCGCCGGTCGCACAGCGCAACTACCCGGGCAGCGGTGAGCTCCAGCTCGGCTTCGACGTCGGGCAGCAGCACGAAGTCGTTCTGGGTGCCGTGGCCCTTCGCGAAGCGCATGCGATCAGGATATGTTCCGCCACAACCGCAACGCCTCCTCGGCGATGCGGTCGGACCCTTCTGCCGCGTCGAGCCAATGGATCCGGTGGTCGCGGCGGAACCAGGATCGCTGACGTCGGACGTAACGACGAGTGCCCACGAAGGTCTGCTGCTGTGCGGCACGCAATCGCTCTTCAAGGCCGGCTTCAGAGATATCGTCCAAGGCTGCGATCACCTGCGCGTAGCCCAGCGCGCGCGACGCGGTGACCCCGTCGCGCAGGCCGACGCGCAGCAGCGCACGCACCTCCTCGACCAGGCCGCGTTCGAACATCACGTCGGTGCGCCGGGCCAGTCTTTCGTCGAGAATCGATGTCGCACAGTCCAATCCGACGATGACGGTATCCCACCGCGGAGCGCCGATGCGTGGCGCGGACGCGGCAAACGGCCGGCCGGTGAGTTCCATCACCTCGAGCGCCCGCACCGTGCGCCGCGCGTCGGTCGGCAGGATCGACGCTGCCGCGGCCGGATCGCGGCTGGCCAGCTCGGCGTGCAGCTTGCCCACCCCGACCTCGGCAAGCCTGCGCTCCCAGCGCACCCGGACGGCGGGATCGGTGGCGGGAAACGACCAGTCGTCGAGCAGCGACTGGACGTAGAGCATCGAGCCGCCCACCACGATCGGCACCGCACCCCTGGCCGCGATCGCCTCGACATCGGCGGCGGCCGCCTGCTGATATCGGGCGACGGTGGCGGTTTCGGTGACGTCCAGGACGTCGAGCTGATGGTGGGGGATCCCGCGACGCTCCTCGACCGGCAGCTTGGCGGTGCCGATGTCCATGCCGCGATAGAGCTGCATCGCGTCGGCATTGACAATTTCGGCGCGGCTGCCGGCCTGGCCCAGCCGCTCGGCGACGTCGAGCGCCAGCTGTGATTTGCCGGTGCCCGTCGGGCCGACGATCGCAAGCGGTTTCACGGCTGCCAAACACCCGCGAAGTAGCCCACCCCGTAGGGCGCTCCACGGTAAAGCTCCTTGGCGGTTCGCGGGCCGGACTCGGTCAGGCCCGCCAGCACCTGAAACGCCACCCTGTCCAGAATCTGGCCGGGCAGTCGGGTCAAGGCCCCGACGTCACCGCTGGCCAGCGCGTCGTCGAGGGCCAGCTGCGCGTCGGCATTGCCGGGGTGGTAGCCGCCGGGAGCGGCGGGGCTCAGGGTGTTGGCTCCGTCGGCCACGATCAGCACACCAATCGGATCGCTCGACTGGTCGAGCTCGGCACGCAGCCGCCTACCGAAGGCCAGCGCGGCATCGACGTCGTGGTCGCTGCGGTAGACGCGGGCGTGGGCGCTGGCCTCGGGCCGGGCCTGACCTCGCACCCAGGCGCCCAACAGCGCGCACAGGGGTAGCTCAGCCGGCTCGCCGGCACCCGGCGACAGGCGCACCCGAACGTCCACGCCGAACCCCGCGAAGGTGCCGGCACAGTCGGGGCCCAGCACCTCGTCTCCGCGGCCGGTTCCCATCACGATCCAGCGGGACGGCAACACACTGGCCGCCGCGATCACCGCGGCCGTCAGGTCGGCCAGCTCGGCGGTGGCGGCGCCGGCGAGTTCGGGAACTAGCACCGGCGCGCACGGAACGATCGCGATGGCGCTCAGCACGTCACCAAACTAACGTCTCGGCTGCGGGCCTATGTCGGGGAACAGGGTCGCAACGCCGGGGCGGTCCCCTCAAGGAGGGAATGTCCGCCGGAAGCGGCGTCCTCACCGAGGGAGTCCTTCGCTTCTTTGCTGTCTTCGCCGGCCTCGGCCACCATCGTCGCGGCTTCGCCGCGGGCCAGCGCCACGGTTGCGAAAACCACCACCGCTATCGCAGCGACCAGCACGACCGCCTCGACGCCGGTGGCTGTCAGCGCCTCCCCGAGCAACGTGATCCCAAGGATGGCGGCCACCACGGGCTTCGCGACGATCATGGTGGGCAGGGAGGCGGTCAGCGCGCCGGCCCGGAAAGCCGACTGCTGGAAGATCATCCCGGCCAACGACACCAGCAGCCAGGGATAGAACTCCGGCGACCGCAGCACGGCCCCGAGGCCGTCGTCGTGCAGCACCTCGACGACCCCCTTGGTCAGGACGGCGAACAGCGCCAGCGACGAACCTGCCACCACCGCCAACAGCACGGCTGCGGCCGGACGACCAGCCAACAGTCGCGCGCCCACCACACACGCCACCAACAGCGGGCCCATCACCGCAGCGACGATGATCCAAGTGTGCAGCGGCGCGCGATGCTCGCCCACGTCCGGGTGGCCGACGATGATGACCACCGCCAGGGCGGCGGCCAGGATGCCCGCCCAGATCCACTCCCAGCGGGTGATCCGGTGATGGGTGATCCGCGCGTAGATCGGCAGGGCGAACAGCAACGTAGTCACCTGCAGCGAGGTCACCATCATCACCGATCCCCAGATCAGCGCCACGGCCTGCAAGGTGTAATTCAGCACCGCCATCGTGCCGCCCAGCCACCAGCGGGCGTCTCGCAACGACAAGCCGAACAGTTTCAGGTGGCCGACATGTTGGTCGTCGGTGATCTCATGCGCGGAGCGCTGGCGGATTACATCGCCGAACGCCGACGCCAGCGCGGCACACAACGCGATCAATGCGGCGATATCAAGCGTCGACACAAACAACCCCCAATTTGACCTCCCACCAGATGTGCCCCCGAGCAACTGCCCGTACACGTGCTCGCCACCACAAATTTCGAAAGTCGCGACCACCACGACCACTGTCGCGTGGCCGCGCGCGGATTACCGCGTCGAGGTGGGGCCAGCCGACCGGCTAACCGTCGCGGGTTCCCGGTTGCCCTGGGCCCAACGCAGATTTGATATCACCCGCGGATCGGTAATGACGGGAATGCGCCCACTCTCGATGGCCTCGTCGGTTACATTCTCGGCCTCACCGCGGGCGAGGGCGTACGTCGCGACAATCACCAGCACCACCCCGGCGGCCACCACGAAAATTCCCGACCGGGTGGTGTGGAACGTCTCGCCGAGCACGACGATGCCGAGGATCGAGCCGACCAGCGGCTTGGCGACGACCGACGTTGGCAAGGAGGCGGTCAGCGAGCCCGCGCGGTATGACGACTGCTGGAAGATCATGCCCGCCGCCGCAGCAGCCAACCAGAAATAGAACTCAGGGGCCAGCAGCAGGGCAACTACACCGCCATGCACCACCTCGACGACCGCCTTGGTGAGCACCGCGAACAACGCCAGCGAGCAACCAGCGACCACGGCGAGCAGCACCGCGGCTATCGAACCCGTCCAGCGCCGGGCACCCAGCACGCAGAAGGCCAGCAACGGCCCCATCACCAGGGCGACCGGGATCCAGGTTTCCAGCGAGCCCCGCGACTCGCCACTGCCCGGGTCGCCGACGGTGACGACTACCGCCAGCGCGACGGCCAACAGGACCGCCCAGGCCCATTCCCGTCGGGTGACCCGAACCTTGGTGAGATACGCATAGATCGGCAGAGCGAACAGCAGCGCGGTGACTTGTAGCGCCGTCACCAGCACCACTGAGCCCAGCGCCAAGGCCGCGGCCTGCAGCACGTAGTTGGCGATTGCCCCGCCGGCGCCCAGCCAATACCGGGTGTCGCGCAACGACAATCGGAACAATTCGAGGTGGCCCACCTCCCGGTCGGTGATTTCCTCCGCGGACCGCTGCCGGAAGACGTTGCCGATCGCGGAGGCGAAGGCCGCAAGGAGGGCGAGAATTACGGCGATGTCCGCTTTTGCCATCAGCGACCACTCCCTTGATATGCGCCCTGAATCCCGCGGCTAACCATGTTCAACCCCTTCTAACGACCTGACCTGTGCGATCGCTATCCCTCAGCGAACGCTGCTGATACCACCAGCGGACCCGAACGGCGTGCCGGTTGTTCGTCGGCGGCGGATTTCTCTCCGGTGGCGAGGGTGGCCGCTTCGCCGCGCGCCAGCGCCGTCGTTGCGACAACCACCACGACAACCGCGGCGGCCAGGACGATCATCGCCGGGCCGTCGGCGCCGAGGGTCTCGCCCAGCAGGATGACCCCCAGCAGCGACGCGACCAGCGGCTCAGCCACTGTCATCGTCGGCAACGACGCAGTGAGCGCGCCGGCGCGGAACGACGACTGCTGAAACACGGTCCCGAGCGCCGCGACCAGCAACCAGAAGTAGAACTCCGGCATGCGCAACACCGCGGCCAGACTCCCCTGAGCGCCACTGCCGAGCACATCGACGACGGCCTTCGTGAGCACCGCGAACAGCGCCCACGACGACGCCGCCACCAGCGCCAGCAGGACGGCGGCCACCCGACCCGGCCAGATTCGGGCGCCCAGCACGCAGAACACCATTGCCGGCCCGATCACCACCGCCACCACTGCCCAGGTCTGCAGCGACGCACGCTGATACCCGGCGGCCGGTTCGCCGACGGCGACGAAAACCGCCACCGACGCGGCCAGCAGCACCGCCCACCCCCATTCGCGGCGGGTCAACCGATGTTTGGTCAGCCAGCTGTAAACCGGCAACGCGAACAGCAGCGCGGTCACCTGGAGTGCCTGCACCAGTACCACCGACCCCAAGCCCAGAGCAACCGCCTGCAGCGCCGCGCTGGCCACGGCGGCCACCCCGCCCAGCCACCAGCGGACATCGCGCAACGACATGCGGAGTAATGCGACGTGTCCGACCCGCTCGTCGGTGATCTCCTGTGCGGACCGCTGACGCACCACATCGCCGACCCCTGATATCAACGCGGCGATCAGCGCAAGCAGCGCCGCGATATCAACGTTCGCTATGGTCACGTCCTCCCAACGACCCGATCTGGCTGCACAGCCCGGAGTTGCACCTGTGCCGCCAACGTACCGGCCTGCTCGGCGTCGCCCTATGGGTCGACAGATGGTGGAACCGATTTGTTATCGGACCCTTAGCATTTGGGGAGCTACCGGATGGTCACGAGTAAGGCACGCGCACATGTTCCGGCAAGCTGCTTGAATACTTGTTGGAAAGAGCCGGTAACAAGGGGCCGCTACGCGCGGCAGAGGCGCGGGATATCGCCGCGCGACGGGTCGCAAAGGTAGGTGACTAAGGCCATGACGGCTGACGAGCCCCGCAGCGGGGATTCTCCGGATTCACCGAAGCCTGGGCCCCGTCCGGGACCGCGGCCCGGTCCCCGGCCGGCGCCGCGACCCTCCGCGCACCCGGTCGTCGTGGCGCCGCACAGCGATCCACACCAGTTCGGGCGCGTCGACGACGACGGCACTGTCTGGCTGATCACCGCGTCCGGCGAGCGCATCATCGGGTCGTGGCAGGCCGGTGACCGGGAGGCCGCGTTCGCCCATTTCGGCCGGCGATTCGACGACTTGAGCACCGAGATCACGTTGATGGAGGAACGGCTGACGTCGGGGACCGGCGATGCCCGCAAGATCAGGGCCAATGCGGCCGCGCTGGCCGAGACATTGCCGACGGCGTCCGTGCTGGGCAATGTCGATGCGCTCACGGAGCGCTTGACGAATCTGCTGGCCCGCATCGACGTCATCGTCGCCGCGGTTCGCTCCCGGCGGGAGGTGCATCGGGCCGAGCAGACCGCGCGCAAGGAGGCATTGGCCGCCGAGGCCGAGGACCTGGCCACCAACTCGACCCACTGGAAGGTCGCCGGCGATCGGTTGCGCGCAATCCTCGACGAGTGGAAGACGATCACCGGCCTGGACCGCAAGGTCGACGACGCGCTGTGGAAGCGCTATTCGGCGGCCCGTGAGACGTTCAACCGGCGGCGCGGGTCGCACTTCGCCGAGTTGGACCGGGAGCGGTCGGGGGTCCGGCAGTCGAAGGAGCGACTCTGCGAGCGGGCCGAAGAGCTTTCCGCATCGACGGACTGGACGGCCACCAGCGCCGAATTTCGCAAGCTGCTGACCGAGTGGAAGGCCGCGGGGCGCGCGACCAGGGATGTCGACGACGCGCTGTGGCGTCGGTTCAAGGGCGCCCAGGACACATTCTTCACCGCTCGCAACGCCGCGACGGCCGAGAAAGACGCGGGGCTGCGGGCCAATGCCACGGCCAAAGAGGCGCTGCTCGCCGAAGCGGAAAAGCTTGACACCAGCAACCTCGACGCCGCCAGGGCGGCCCTGCGCTCGATCACCGACAAGTGGGACGCGATCGGCCGAGTACCGCGGGAACGGAGCGCCGACTTGGAGCGGCGGCTGCGGGCCGTCGAGAAGAAGCTGCGCGACGCCGGCGAATCCGGTTGGGCCGACCCTCAGGCTCAGGCCCGTGCCGAGCAGTTTCGGAACCGCGCCGAGCAGTTCGCACAGCAGGCCGAGAAGGCTGCGGCGGCGGGCCGGACGAAAGAAGCCGAGGAGGCCAGGGCCAACGCCGACCAGTGGCGGCAGTGGGCTGATGCCGCCGCCGAAGCGCTGACCCGCAGGTTTTAGCGGTCTTCGTCGTCGGCGGGCGCGCCGGGGGCATCAGGACCGCCGGCATCGGGGCCGTCGGCATCCGGGCTGTCGGCATCCCGAGCGTCGCGGGCGTCCGGGTTGTCCCCCAGGCTGTCCAGCAGCGTCCTGGACTGTTGCTGCGCAACGACCCGGCGCCGCTGCTCCTCGGCCGCGAGTTGCACGATGGTGCGCGACCACACCACGCGGGTCCAATGGAACGTCAGCACGATCACCGTGAACCACGCGACGAAAAGCCCCACGCCCGGGCCGGGATGACCGGCAGCCACGGTCTGGCGCGACCAGATAGCCAGTAGTCCCGCGCCGCAGGCCACCGCCGAGCCGGCCAGCGCCACCCAGGCCAGCGCCCAACGTCGCGTCAGCAGCGCCAGCATCGAGAAGCCGACGCCGAACACCAAGGCCAGCCAGGCGAACACCCGCGACGGCAACGCCACCGCGGCCGCTCCGGCGCCGTGACTGCTGAACAGCACATCCCAGCCCCGGACATTGCCGGTGTGCGACAGCGCAAACGATCCCAACAGCACGAACACCAGGATCGCCACCACGAAACCCCGTGGGCCAGGCTCGATCTCACGAGCGACCCGGCGTTCCGCCGCCTCGATTTCGGACCGGAAGGCGTCGAAGTCGGCCCCGTTGCGGTCTGCGTTCATCGGGCGCATCCGAGCGGTTCGGTCGACTCGGCCGGCCGGCCGACGCCGGGGATGCCGAGACCGGTGGCGCCCGGGCCGCGCTGCCCGGCGGCGTGCGCCTCACCGGCACGCGTGCGGCGGTGAGTCAGGATGCCGGCGTCCGCGATGAGATGGTGCGGCGCGGCGTCCGTGACCGTCGTGGTGATGATGTCGCCCGGCAGCACTTCGTCATCCCAGGGTGGGTTCAAGGCGAAGTGCACCAGCCGGCCGTCGCGCGCCCGGCCGGTCATCCGCGCGGTGCGGGCATCCTTGCGTCCCTCGCCGGTGGCGACGAGCAGTTCGACCTCCTGCCCGACGATGGCTCTGTTGGCCTCCAGCGAGATCTGCTCCTGCAGCTCGACCAGCCGCTCATAGCGTTCCTGCACAACTGATTTCGGCAGCTGCCCGTCAAGTTCTGCGGCGGGTGTGCCCGGCCGCTTCGAGTACTGGAAGGTGAACGCCGCCGCGAACCGGGCCTGCCGCACGACGTCGAGGGTGGCCGCGAAGTCCTCTTCGGTCTCGCCCGGGAAGCCCACGATCAGATCGGTGGTGATGGCCGCGTGTGGCATGGCCGCCCGAACCCGCTCGATGATGCCCAGATAGCGCTCGGCACGGTAGGACCGCCGCATGGCACGCAGCACCCGGTCGGAACCGGACTGCAGCGGCATGTGCAGTGCGGGGCAGACGTTCGGTGTCTGCGCCATCGCCTCGATGACGTCGTCGGTGAACTCGGCGGGATGCGGGGAGGTGAACCGCACGCGTTCCAGCCCATTGATACGTCCGCAAGCCCGCAGCAACTCGGCAAAGGCACCACGATTGCGGGGCAGCGCCGGATCGGCGAAGGAGACGCCGTAGGCGTTGACGTTCTGGCCCAGCAGAGTGACCTCGACCACGCCGTCGTTTACCAGCGACTGCACTTCGGCCAGGACGTCGGCCGGGCTGCGATCCACCTCTTTGCCCCGCAGCGACGGGACGATGCAAAACGTGCAGCTGTTGTTGCACCCGACGGAGATGGAAACCCAAGCAGCGTATGCGGATTCGCGTGCACTCGGCAACGATGACGGGAACTGCTGTAGCGCCTCGGCGATTTCCAGCTGGGCGGTCCTGTTGTGACGGGCCCGGTCCAGCAGCGTAGGCAGCGACCCGATGTTGTGCGTGCCGAAGACGACGTCGACCCACGGCGCCTTGCGCAGCACGACGTCTCGGTCCTTCTGGGCCAGGCAGCCGCCGACCGCGATCTGCATGTCGGGATTGGTTCGTTTGCGTGGCGCCAGGTGGCTGAGATTGCCGTACAGCTTGTTGTCGGCGTTCTCCCGTACGGCGCAGGTGTTGAAGACCACCACGTCGGCGTCGGCACCTTCAGCTGCCCGCTGGTAGCCGGCCGCTTCGAGCAGCCCGGCCAGCCGCTCGGAGTCGTGGACGTTCATCTGGCAGCCGTAGGTGCGCACCTGGTAGGTACGCGCCGACGCGGCCACTGCCGCGGCGTCTGGGGCCACGGCCGCGTCTGGGGCCACCATCGAACTCACGGGGCCATGGTACGGCGATAGGGTCCCCGCGACCGCTTCGGCTAAGCTCAGCCGCCCACGACCGCGGGGCTACACGCTGCGGCGCTCGAGCTCCAGGTGCAGCTGGGCGCCGACCACGTCGGAGGCCAATGCCTGGTCGTAGCCACGCCGTGCCAGCATCGCGATCAGCCGGCGGGCCACTCGCATCTGGTCGCCGTCCAGCCTCTCCCGACGCAGCTTGGCCTGGACCAGCTGCTCTGCCCGCTCCCGCTCGAGACCGGCGTCGATCCCAGCCAGCACCTTGGTGATCACGTCGTTGTCGACGCCCTTGGTGTGCAGCTCGGCGGCCAAAGCGCGTCTGCCCTTACCGGCACTGGATCGGCGCGCCTGCACCCATTGTTCGGCGAAAGCGGCGTCGTCGACCAACCCGACGCTGGAGAGCCGGTCCAACACCCGGTCGCTGACATCGTTGGGGTATCCACGTTTGACCAGCTGGCGGGATAACTCGGCCCGCGTACGCGACCTCGCTGTGAGCAGGCGCAGGCACAGCGCCCGCGCCTGCTCTTCGCGAGACGGCTCAGAAATCGACGGGGGCGGGCAGGACTTCGTCATCGGTCACGACCGCGCCAATGCCAAGCTTTTCCTTGATCTTCTTCTCGATCTCGTTGGCCACGTCGGCGTTCTCCATCAAGAAGGTACGGGCGTTCTCCTTGCCCTGACCGAGTTGCTCACCCTCGTAGGTGAACCAGGAACCGGACTTGCGGATAAAGCCCTGATCCACGCCCATATCGATGAGCGAGCCCTCCCTGCTGATGCCCCTGCCGTAGAGGATGTCGAATTCGGCCTGCTTGAACGGCGGCGACACTTTGTTCTTGACGACCTTGACCCGGGTGCGGTTGCCGACCGCATTGGTGCCGTCCTTGAGTGTCTCGATCCGGCGCACGTCCATGCGTACCGACGCGTAGAACTTCAAAGCCTTTCCGCCCGTGGTCGTTTCGGGTGAGCCGAACATCACTCCGATTTTCTCGCGAAGCTGGTTGATGAAGATCGCGGTGGTTCCCGAGTTATTCAGCGCGCCAGTCATTTTCCGCAACGCCTGGCTCATCAGCCGGGCCTGCAGGCCGACATGGCTGTCCCCCATCTCGCCTTCCAGCTCCGCGCGTGGCACCAATGCGGCCACCGAGTCGATGACCAGAATGTCCAGTGCACCGGAGCGGATCAGCATGTCGGCGATCTCGAGGGCCTGTTCACCGGTGTCCGGCTGGCTGACCAGCAGAGAATCGGTGTCGACGCCGAGTTTCTTGGCGTATTCCGGGTCCAGTGCGTGCTCGGCGTCGATGAACGCCGCGACGCCGCCGGCGGCCTGGGCATTGGCCACCGCGTGCAGCGCGACGGTGGTCTTACCCGAGGACTCCGGGCCGTAGATCTCCACGACGCGGCCGCGTGGCAGGCCACCGATGCCCAAGGCCACATCCAGTGCGATGGACCCGGTCGGAATGACAGAGATCGGTTGACGCATCTCGTCGCCGAGACGCATCACCGAGCCTTTGCCGTAACTCTTTTCGATCTGTGCTATCGCCAGTTCGATAGCCTTCTCGCGGTCGGGGGCTTGCGTCATGGTGCCTCTCCTGTAGTCGGTGTTCGGTGACCGGTATCGGTCGGTTAGCCGTGACACTAGAGAAGGCCACCGACAAGTCGAGTCTCCGAATGATCACCACAGTAGCCGAACACCTGTTCGACTCAAGGAGACACGCCGCGTGTGGCAATATCAGCTGCGAAAAGGCGCTGGCAGAGGTCGTCAAGGTCGAGGAACCGGCGCGGTACCGAGCTGAGGCGGGATTTCCCCGGGAGGAGCGGTCCGGCATGGACATCTCTTCCGAGCTGGCCGAAGTATCTTCCTACGGAGGGTTTTTCGCGCTAACCGTGGGCGGCGAGGCAACGGGATGGCATCCGGTCAGCCGGTCCTACGCAGACGGCTTCGCCGACTTGATCGACGCCACCGTCGCGCGCTACCACACGACGGACTTGCGCATCGGCGCTTCGCTGGTTCATCTCGGCCATGCCGCCCGGCTGTGGTCGCCCGTGCTGGCGTGCGTGCTGGGCCATGGCGTCATCCCGGATCTGACGGACCTTCAGCGCGCCGACGAGGGGACGCAGCTCCGCCTGCCCGAACCCGTCGGCGAAGCCGTCCACTCACCCTCGGCGGACCTGTTGTATCGCGTTGTCGTAGAACAGCATATGGAGCCGCTGGCGGCCGGTCTGCGGGTCAAGCTGGCACCCGACTTATTGTCGGGCAACATCGCGTCCGCGCTCGTCGGAGCGTCGCGGGCACTGCTTTCGGCACGGCCCGATTTACGCCTCCTGATTCTCGGCATCACCGAGACCCTGCTGGACACCGGCCGGCTCGCCGGGTCCGGCGTGGTCCTGGGCCCCGACCTGAACTTCCGACGTCGCAGCTGCTGCCTCTTCTATCGCCTGCCCAATGGAGGCAAGTGCGGCGATTGTGCGCTGTAGGCCTTCGAGCCTTCGTTGAGTGTGAATCCTGGGCTTTGACGGTGTACTCAGGGCGGTCAAATCGCGATTTCCCCGCCCAGGATTCACCCGCGAAGCCCTCAGTTCACAGCCGACGCCGCCAGTTCACGCCCGAAGCCGCCGAAGCCGCCGAAGCCCCCAAAAGCCCCAAAGCCCCATAGCCCCGGGGCGCAGTCACCACTGATCGCGCGGCACGTCGAAGTCGACGCACAATGCCCGCCAGACATCGCGGGGCTCGACCCCGTCTTCGATCGCCTGCGCGGCGGTACGGCCGTCGAATCCGTTCAGCACATGGTCGACCAGCACCGAGGCACCGTATGTCGCGCCGAATCGCAGGACTACACGCTCGTGGAACTCCGTCAGCCGCACGTCAGCCAACATACCCAGCAGATCAGCCGGCTAACGCAAGCGCTTCGTGGCAGACCCGCACCGGATCGGCCACCCCGCCGATGCCGGCGGCAGCCTTGCGCGCGGCCTCGCGATACCCCGGCGACGACAGCACCTCGCCCACCGCGGCCACCAGCGCGTCGGCGGTCAGCGGCCGGATCAGCCGCGCACTCCCCTGGCGCACCACTCGATTGGCCATCTCCCATTGATCGCCGCCGCCGGGAACCACCACCAGCGGCACTCCGGCCAGCAACGTCTTGGCCACCATGCCGTGACCCCCGCCGCAGACCACCACGTCGGCATGGGTCAACAGCTCGGACTGGCGACCCAGCCCGGCCACCGCCCAAGGCGGCACCGTCAGATCCTCGCCTCCCAGCCGGGACACCACCAGCCGAGAGCCCGGCGGCAACGTGTCGCCGGGCGTCAGGCAGTGCAGCGCGAGCTCGGCCAGGCCGGTGGTCCCGGTCATCGCCGTCGACGGCGCCACCACCACCACTGGTCCGGAGCCGTCGGGAATCTCCAGCACCCGGTCGGTCGGCTCGAAGTGCAGCGGACCCACCACCACCGCCTCAGGCGGCCAATCCGGACGCGGAACTTCCAAAGCGGGCAGGGTCGCTATCAGCCGTCGCAGCGGCCCCGGGTCGCGGGCCGGCAGCCCGATCTCGACTCGCACTGCCGCCCGCTGACGCAGGCCCGCGCGCCACGAGCGCGCCGTGAACGCCCGCATGGTGGCATCTCGCAGCCGGCCGCGGATACCGGTACCCGGTGCTAGCCCGCTGCCTATCGGCGGCAGGCCCTTCGACGGCAGGTACAGCGGATGCGGGTTGAGCTCGATCCACGGCATGCCCAGCAGCTCGGCAGCCATACCACCGCCCGCGGTGATGACGTCGGACACCACCAGATCGGGCGCCAGGTCGCGCAACGCCGGCACGTTGAGCACGGCCATCCGGGCGGCGCGCCGGTGAATCCGGGCCCCCGCGTCCAGATCTTCGTCGGTCGCCACCAGTCCGTCCAGCTCGACGGCATCAATGCCGGCGTCGCGGGCGGTCTCGAGCCATTCCACGCCGGTGAACAGCGTGGACTTGTCGCCCGTCGCCTGGAACCGCTGGCACAGCGCGATCGCCGGAAATGAGTGCCCGGGATCCGGGCCGGCGACCACTGCCACGCGCACGCGCCCTACCCTGCCACAGCGCTCCGCCCGTAGGCTGGCGACCATGACCGAGCTGACACAGACAACCGACGAAAACACCCGCACGGTCGAGGCTTTCCTGAATGCCCTGCAGGCGGAGGACTTCGAGACCGTAAGCGCATTGTTCGACGACGACCTCGTCTACGAGAATGTCGGGTTTTCGAAGATCCGGGGCGGGCGACGAACCGCACAGCTGATGAGCAGGATGCAAGGCCGCGTGGGGTTCGAGGTGAAGGTCCACCGCATTGCCGCCGACGGCAGTGCGGTGCTCACCGAACGCACCGACGCGCTCATCATCGGACCGGTGCGGCTCCAGTTCTGGGTCTGCGGGATCTTCGAGGTGCGCAATGGGCGAATCACCCTGTGGCGCGACTACTTCGACACCTACGACTTTCTCAAGGCGATCGTGCGCGGCCTGGTCGCGGTGGTAGTGCCGTCGCTGCGGCCGACGCTCTAGCACCATGAGCGGCGATACCGGCCGCACCAAGCCGAACGTCTTGCAGTACATCCGCTACTGCTACGGGGCCCGGCTGCCCGACTCGATGCTCGACTGGGTGCGCAACGATCTGGCGGGCAAGGGCGCCGCCGGCCGGATGATGATCCGCGTGGCGGTACCCGCCCTGATCGTGCTCGCGCCGTTCTGGCTGATCCCGACGACGCTGGAAGTCCACCTGAGCATGACGCTGCCGATTTTCATTCCGTTCGTCTACTTCTCGCATGCGCTGAACAAGATCTGGCGCCAGCACATGCTGCGCGTGCACGGTCTGGACCCCGAGCTGGTCAACGAGCGGGCCCGCCAGCGCGATGCGCACAAGCATCAGGCATACATTGACCGCTACGGCCCGCGGCCCGACTCAGAGCCGCCTACCGGAACCAATCACTCGTCCTGATGGTGGCGACCCGCTTCGCCCGGCTCACGCCGCGCTCGCGATCGCCACTCGTCCCGATGGAGTCCGCTGAGTTCGTCGAAGGCCTGCGCCCAGCCGACCAGACGATCGGTGGCGTCGACCAACTCGGCGCGGTAGCGCTGCTGCGAAAAGCCGACAGCGCCGGGACCCGACCCGTCCTGACCGTTCGCCGAAGAGACCAATTGCGCTGCGGCGGTGACCATTACGTTGTACTGACGAACGCCTTCGCTGAGCTGCGCTGTGTACGTGTTGATCGTGGGTGCCAGATGCGACCGCGACGATTCGGCGTAATACGCCGCCCGCTCCATCGACACCACCTGGGCGGCGGTGGCACCCATGGCTGCCGATGTCTGGTTGGCCGCGGCGGTCAGGTCACGAATCTCGGCCGTCGGCAATATCGCACCACGCTCCATGACGCCCAACAGCGAGAAGAACCCGCCTTCGGAGGCGCCCAGCGCGGACATCGCGGGCCGCGCCGCCGAGCCGGGCGGGGGCAGCCGGCGGAGGTTCGCCGGCCGCGGCGCCGGCAGCGGCTCCTTGCGCAGCCAGCGGTAGCGAATCAGCAACAGCGTCGCCGGAATGGCCTCGCCCGCCGCGATCAGCAGCGGGATCAACAACACCCAGAATGGCGTGCTCCACGAAGCCAGCAACATCGTCACCAGTCCCCAGAACACCACCCCGGCAGCGAATATCAGCCCCCACCGCAACGCGCGGCGACGACGGCGCAGGCCCCGGGCCCGCGGATCGATCACGGCGTTGACCTTCGCGGCAACCAGTTCGGACAAGTCGCCGACGGTGTCAAAACCGCGCCGGAGCAATTCGCGCCATTGCCCGTCCTGGATCGTTTTCACCGTCATCTGGGACCCTCCGTGTGACTACTGACCAAACGGCTTCTCGGCTACCGGACCGCGGGTAGGGTCGGCGGCCGCCGGAGTTGCCGGGGTGGCGCCTGGAGCAGCCCCAGCCCCGCCCGTCGGCAACGATTCCCCGCGCATCGAGGCGCGGATCTGTTCCAACCGTGAATGGCCGGCCATCTCCACGCCGGCCTGCTGGACCTCGAGCATGCGCCCCTGAACGGAGCTCTGCGCAAGCTCAGCCTGCCCCAGCGCGTTGGCGTAACGGCGTTCGATCTTGTCGCGCACCTCGTCGAGGCTCGGGGTGTTGCCCGGTGCGGCGATCTCGCTCATCGACCGCAGCGACTTGCTGACCTGCTCCTGCATCTTGGCCTGCTCGAGCTGGCTGAGCAGCTTGGTGCGCTCGGCGATCTTCTGCTGCAGCACCATCGCGTTCTGCTCGACCGCCTTCTTGGCCTGGGCCGCCGCGCCGAGTGCCTGGTCATGCAGCGTCTTGAGGTCTTCGACGCTTTGCTCAGCCGTTACCAGTTGGGCGGCGAAAGCCTCGGCGGCGTTGTTGTACTCGACGGCCTTGGCGGCGTCCCCGGCGCCGGTGGCCTGGTCGGCCAACGTCAGCGCCTGGCGCACGTTGACCTGGAGCTTCTCGATGTCGGCCAACTGCCGGTTGAGCCGCATCTCCAGCTGCCGCTGGTTGCCGATCACCTGCGCCGCTTGCTGCGTCAGCGCCTGATGCGTGCGTTGCGCTTCCTCGATGGCCTGCTGAATCTGCACTTTGGGGTCAGCGTGCTCGTCAATCTTGGCGTTGAACAGCGCCATGAGGTACTTCCACGCTTTGACGAACGGATTGGCCATGAGTTAGCTCCGCCTTCGCTTCCTGGTGTGCCTTGTCCTAGGCGCCTGTGTGGGCTGCTTACCCTGCCGCTCAATTTAGTGCGTCAGCGGCGATCTCCCCACCCTTGGTGCGCTTCTGCTGGTCTGCGCTGCCTCCTTGGGCACTCAGGCCATCGCCAGGGACACGACGGGAGGAATGACAACCTTTGTGCTGGCGTCAATCGTAGGACCGCCCACCGACTTGCCAGGCTCGGCGTAAGCCGCGTGTTCCTTCCGGGCCATTTGCTCGCCGGCACCGATGAGCACCGCCGACAGCGGCAGCTCCAGCGCGTCGCAGATGGCGTTGAGCAGCTCGCTGGACGGCTCCTTCCGGCCGCGCTCGACCTCCGACAGATACCCGAGGCTCACCCGTGCCGAGTCGGATACCTCGCGCAGCGTCCGGCCCTGCGACGTCCGGGCCCGGCGCAGCACGTCGCCGATGACCTCGCGCACCAATAGCCCCATGAAGCTCTCCCTTATCGAGTCACGCATGCATCCGAAATCAACAGTCATCAGGTGAACGCGGGCAGCCGTGCCGTTGGTTCCCCGATCAGCGGGGTGTCTGTCGAACTTCCCTGACCGCCGAGGCCACGTAGTCGATGCCGGTGACGATGGTGAGCACGACCGCGATTGCCATCACCACCACGGCCGACACGTGCAGCGCGCCCGACAGCGGCAAGATGAACAACCCGATTGCCACCGCCTGAGTCAGGGTCTTGAGTTTGCCGCCCCAGCTCGCGGGGATGACACCGCGCCGAATCACCGACAACCGCAACACGGTCACCGCAACCTCGCGGGCAAGGATGAGAATCGTGACCCACCACGGCAACTCGTGCAGCATCGACAGGCCGATCAGCGCCGCGCCGATCAGGGTTTTGTCGGCGATCGGATCGACGAACGCGCCGAATTCGGTTGCCATGCCATAGTTGCGGGCCAGCTGGCCGTCCAACCGATCGGTAAAGCAGGCAACAGCGAATATCGCCCATGCAACGATGCGGGCCGAGGTGATGTGGCCGCCCCCGTAGAACAGCGCCATCAGGAAAATCGGCACCATCACCAGCCGCAAGCCGGTCAGCACGTTAGCCAGGTTGGCGATGCGGGCGCGGCTCCCTATGGAACCCGTTTGAGGCTGCCCCGGCACCGCAACAGAATAACGGGCGACCTGCTCATCCGTCCCAGATGTCGATACTGTTACCCGTGACGGAAAGCCAACGCGACTACCGGCCGCTGGTTCGGCGCGCGCGAACCTCTGACGTCCCCGCGATTAAGCAACTCGTCGACACCTATGCGGGAAGAATCCTGCTGGAAAAGAACCTCGTGACGCTGTATGAGGCGGTTCAGGAGTTCTGGGTGGCCGAACACCCCGAACACGCAGGCCATGTGGTCGGTTGCGGAGCGCTGCACGTCTTGTGGTCCGATCTCGGCGAAATCCGCACTGTGGCGGTCGACCCGGCCGTGACCGGCCACGGCATCGGCCACGCGATCGTCAACCGGCTACTCGAGGTCGCACGTGAGCTGGAGCTGAAGCGGCTGTTCGTGTTGACCTTCGAAACCGAGTTCTTCGGCCGCCACGGCTTCGCCGAGATCGAGGGCACACCGGTCACCGCGGAGGTGTTCGAGGAGATGTGCCGCTCCTACGACATCGGCGTGGCCGAATTCCTGGACCTGAGCTACGTCAAGCCCAACATCCTGGGCAACTCCCGAATGCTGTTGGTGCTTTAGCGCGTGAAGTCTGACGGCCGGAATTTCCCCTCGAACAGCTTGCCTTCGATCTCCTCTAGGCTCCTACCGGTGAGGTCGGGCATGCGGAAGTACACGAAGATCCACGCCGCCACGTTGAACAACGCGTAGAGCCACATCGAGTACCCAGGCCCGATCGCTTTGATAAGCGACAGCATCGTCAGTGTGATGAGCAGGTTGGTCGCCCACAGCGTCGCCGACTGTACGGCGGTGGCCGCCGGTCGCACCGCCAGCGGATAGGTCTCCGAGCCGGTCAGCCAGCCCATCAGCTGCAGACCACCGGCATTGAACAGCATGAAGACGACTAGGCAGACGATGATGTGCGGGACCACATCGCTACCGCTGTTGCTGGTGACGAAGAACAAGCCCAGCACGAACAGGCTCATCGCCGCGCCCGGCACCATGATGAGGGTGAGCCGGCGCCGACCCACCCGGTCGATGATGGCCAACCCGACCAGTTGGGCGATCAGGTATGCCGCACCCAAGCCCACCGACACCTGCAGAGCCACGTAGCTGTACACGCCGTCGTTGGTCAAGATGGTCGGGGAATAATAGATGATCATCTCGATGCCGCTGAGCTGGGTGAACACCGCGATTCCGCAGCCCAGGACCAGGGCCGGGCGCACCCAGGCGTCGCGCAGCCCGCGCCACCCGCGGGTGCTGGCCGTGCGTTCGACGCGCGCGAGTTCGGTCGCTTCGTCCAACTCGACGTTCACGTCGTAGCCGTCGGGCCGGACGTGTTCCAGCACGGCTCGTGCGGCGTTTCGATCACCCTGCTTGACCAGCCAACGCGGACTTTCCGGGAGGCGCAGCAACAGCCACAGCATGATACCGGCGGGTACGCACGCGATTGCGATCGCCCCTCGCCACGAGATCGAGTTGGCGACCCCGCCGAGGGTAGCGATGAAGAGGCCCACCCCGATGGCGATTTGGAAGCACAGCACCAACCGTCCCCGGTAGGCAGGCGGAGAGAGCTCGGCGACATACATCGGTGCCGTCTGCGTGGCCCCGCCGACCGCGAAGCCCAGGACCAGCCGTCCCAGCGATAGCACAACGGAATTGGACGCGTCGGAGGACCACAGCGCGCCGACGATGAACACCACCGAAAGCATCAACAATGTGCCGCGCCGGCCGCACCGATCGGAAAGCCAGCTGCACGTCAATGCCCCGACGACGGCGCCGAACAGGATGCTGGCGGCGACCATCTGCTTCAAGCCCGCGGTGAGGTTGAATTCGTCGGTGAGCTCCAACAGAGCCCAGGAGATGACGCCGGTGTCGTAGCCGTAGAGCATGCCTGAGATCGCCGAGACGAGCGCGATGATGACCACGGCGCCCGTCAGTTGCTTGCCCGCCGCCGCGCCGGTGCCAGCTGTGCTTCGCGACGCTTCCGCGTCGCCCATCCCGGCGCTGTCAGCCGAATCGCTCTCCTCGCGCAATCCGGCCTTTCGAGAGAGCCAACTCGCCACGGTCATGACCTCATCGCGACCGGTTCTGGTCGGCGGGCCGGCCGGGCATCGTCTTCGCCTCCCTGCCAGCTGCTCGGATTTCATGGTCGCTCGCCGTGGTCTTCTCGTGACGGCGGATACGCGTTTGCCGCTGTGCGATCAAGGTATTCGCGTACCCAGCGGTTCCGTCCAGACCCATCGGGCGCGTCCGGGGAGCGCCCGCGTAGACCGTACTACAACGACTTTGGTACAGCGAGCAGCGGACGAAAAAGCACCTCGTTTCGGCACGAAATGGGTGCCTCTACGTCTGCTCGCCGGACTCGTCCCCGGTGCCCCGGATCGCCGCCAGCGTCGCCGCCAGCTCGTCGGGCTTGACCAGCACCTCGCGGGCCTTCGACCCTTCGCTGGGCCCGACGATGCCGCGGGTCTCCATCAGGTCCATCAACCGTCCGGCCTTGGCGAAGCCCACCCGCAGCTTGCGCTGCAACATCGACGTGGAGCCGAACTGGCTGGACACCACCAGCTCCACGGCCTGCAGGAACACATCCATGTCGTCGCCGATGTCGGGGTCCCTACCATCGGAGTCGGTCCGCTCCCCGGTCGGCTTGGCGGTGGTCACGCCCTCGGTGTACTCGGGCTCGGCCTGGTCCTTGCAGGCGGCGACGACGGCGTGAATCTCCTCGTCGGTGATGTAGGCGCCCTGCAGCCGGACGGTCTTACTCGCGCCCATCGGCAGGAACAGGGCATCGCCCATGCCGATCAGCTTTTCCGCGCCGGCCTGGTCCAGGATCACCCGGCTGTCGGTGAGCGACGACGTCGCGAACGCCAGCCGGGAGGGCACGTTGGTCTTGATGAGCCCGGTGACCACGTCGACCGACGGTCGCTGTGTGGCCAAGACCAGGTGGATGCCCGCTGCCCGCGCCTTCTGCGTGATCCGCACAATGGCGTCCTCGACGTCGCGCGGTGCGGTCATCATCAGGTCGGCCAGCTCGTCGACGATCGCGACGACGTAGGGGTACGGCCGGTACTCGCGCTGGCTGCCCAGCGGCGTCGTGATGGCACCGGATCGCACCTTCTCGTTGAAGTCGTCGATGTGGCGCACCCGGGACGCCTGCATGTCCTGGTAGCGCTGCTCCATCTCCTCGACCAGCCACGCTAATGCGGCCGCCGCCTTCTTCGGCTGGGTGATGATCGGCGTGATCAGATGCGGAATGCCTTCGTATGGCGTCAGTTCCACCATCTTCGGGTCGATCAGGATCATCCTGACCTCTTCCGGCGTGGCCCGCGTCAGCAGCGACACCAGCATGGAGTTGACGAAGCTGGACTTACCCGATCCGGTGGAGCCGGCGACCAACAGGTGCGGCATTTTGGCCAGGTTGGCGGAGATGAAGTCCCCTTCGATGTCCTTACCCAACCCGATCACCAGCGGATGGTCGTCGCGGCGGGTCGGCGGCGCGGTGAGCACGTCGGCCAGCCGAACCATCTCCCGGTCGGTATTGGGCACCTCGATGCCCACCGCGGACTTGCCGGGGATCGGAGCCAGCATGCGCACGCTCTCGGTGGCCACCGCGTAGGCGATGTTCTTCTGCAGCGCAGTGATCTTTTCGACTTTGACGCCCGGCCCCAGCGAGACCTCGTAGCGGGTGACAGTGGGTCCACGGGTGCAGCCGGTGACCGCGGCGTCGACCTTGAACTGCGTGAGCACCTCGCCGATGGCGCCGACCATGTGGTTGTTGGCCGCGCTGCGCTTCTTGGGCGGGTCGCCGGCCACCAGCAGGTTCAGCGACGGCAGTGTGTAGAGACCCTCGACGGACCGGGTCTCCTGTTTGCGGGCGCGACGGCGTGTTCGCGCGACGACCGGATCCGGAACGGTGGGCGTGTCGTCCTCGATGTCAGCCGACGGCCAGGCCTGCGGCTCGTCGTCGAAAGACTGGTCGTAGTAGCCGTCCGAGAAGTCCTCGCGTGGGGTGTCCTGCTCTTCCAAGGCATCCGGCTCGTCGTAGACCTCGTAGTCGTCGTCGACGTCATCGCGCTGGAACAGTCGGGTGCCGAACATGGCGCGCACCGCATCGGGCACTTCGCGGATCGTGGTCCCGGTCAGCAGCAGCAGGCCGAACAGCGCGCCGATGAACAACAGCGGCGCGGCGATCCAGGCCGTCAACCCGTCCGACAGCGGCCCGCCGATGGCGAAACCGATGAACCCGGCCGCGCGCTGACGCGACGCCGGAGCCTCCGGCGACCCCGCCCACAGGTGGCACAGGCCCAGCAGGGAAAGCGCAATCAGGCTGGAGCCGAGGATCAGCCGGGGCCGCGCCTCCGGATTGGGCTCGGTCCGCATCAGGACTACCGCCACGGCGGCGGTGACCACCGGCAGGACCATGACGGCTGAGCCGATGAACGTCCGCAGCACGATGTCCACCCAGGCCCCGACCGGCCTGGCGGCGTCGAACCACGAGCTTGCGGCGACGACGACGGCGAGACCCAACAGAACCAGCGCGATTCCGTCGCGGCGATGTCCCGGCTCGATGTCGCGGGCTCTGCCCATAGAGCGCGCCGCACTGCCGGTGCCCCGGGCCGCCATCAGCCACGTCGCGCGCATGGCCCGGCCCCCCGCCAGCCCGGCGGCGACTAGCACCGACCGATTCCGGCGCCGGGCGGGCCGGCTCGCCGCCCGCTTGGGCCGGCCGGCTCTCTTGCGGGGGGCCGCTGGTCGCCCACTTCGGGCGGAACCCCGGGAAGTGGCCCTTGACCTGCTCGTTCGGGTGCCGGAGCGGGCGACGGTCTTACTAGCCATGCGCGCAAGCGTAGTCGCAATTACCTCATATGCACCAACCGCCACACTGGTAACGGAGCGGTACTCCCCATGTGGCCGTCCCGTTGCCCGAGATGCGTGAGTAGGGTGGCAAACGGTTACCAAAGTCCCGCACCAATCCAGCCGCCGCAGCACGCCGCCACAGGAGGCCGCCCTATGCCCGTCGTCGTCGTTGCCACCATGACCGTCAAGCCCGAATCGGTCGACACCGTCCGCGACATCCTGACCACCGCAGTTCAAGAGGTGCACGACGAACCCGGCTGTCAGCTGTACTCACTGCACCAGACCGGCGAGACCTTCGTCTTCGTTGAGCAATGGGCCGACCCCGAGGCGCTCAAGGCGCACAGCACGGCGCCCGCGATCGGCAAGATGTTCGCCGCCGCCGGTGAGCACCTAGCCGGCCCGCCGGACATCAAGATGCTGGAGCCTGTCCCGGCCGGCGATTCAGGCAAAGGCCAGCTCCGCCCCTGATGGCCCGGCCGCTGGAAGGCCCGCTCGAGGGCCGGGTCGCTTTCATCACCGGGGCCGCGCGCGGTCAGGGTCGCGCTTACGCGGTCCGGCTGGCGTCGCACGGCGCGAACGTGATCGCCGTCGACCTGTGCGAGCCGATCACCAGCGTGCCCTATCCGCTGGGCACCAGGGAGGACCTCGCGGCCACGGTCAAGCTCGTCGAGGACACCGGCGCCCGCATCGTAGCCACAAAGGCAGACGTCCGCGATCGCGCAGCACTGGCCGCCGCGCTGCAGGCAGGCCTCGACGAGTTCGGCCGGCTCGACATCGTCGTCGCCAACGCCGGAATCGCGCCCATGCAGTCCGCCGACGGTTGGCGCGACGTCATCGACGTCAACCTCACCGGCGCTTATCACACGGTGGACGTCGCGGTGCCGACCATGGTCAAGCAGGGCACC
>NZ_JCALDF010000042.1:0-38264 GCF_059812725.1 Mycobacterium sp. NGS41 | reverse complement strand
TCCAGCAGGGAGTCGAAGCGCCACGCGTTGAGCAATTCGTCTCGCAGCCGGCCGTTGAACGACTCGATCCAGGCGTTCTGCCACGGCGACCCTGGATCGATGAAAAGTGAGCCAGCACAGTGGAATCGGCACCAGTCATGCACGGCGTGCGCCACGAACTCCGGGCCGTTGTCGAACCACACGTAGTGCGGCGCCCCGTGGGTGAGAGCCAGTCGATCCAGTACCTCGACGACACCGTCGGCGCCGATGTGGCGATCAACCTCGATCGCGAGCGCTTCACGGGTGAACTCGTCTATCACGTTCAACATCTTCAAAACACGGCGGTCGGCGGTCGTGTCGAACTGAAAGTCCATCGCCCAGATGGCATTCGGGCGAATCGGCGACATCGCGCCCGCAGCGACACCGATACCGGTCAACCGTTTCTTGCGGCGGCGCTGCGGGACCCGCAGGCCCTCCGCACGCCACAGCCGGTGGATGCGCTTGTTGTTGACCTGCCACCCGGCGCGGCGGGCCATCTTCGCGGCTCGCCGCCACCCCCAACGGGGCCGCTCGGTGGAGAACCGGCGCAGCCAGGCCCGCAACTCGGCCTCCTCGGTGGTGATCGGCGGCGGGGTCAGGCGCATCGTGGAGCGGTGGATGCCCACCACGGTGCACGCGCGGCGCTCAGACACCCCGAACCGGTCGCGCAACGCCGTAACGGCACAGCGCTTGCGGCTCGGGGTTAGAAGTTTCCCGCCGAGATCTCCCTGAGCATGTCGATGTCGAGGGCCTGGTTGGCCAGCAGTTTCTTGAGTCGGGCGTTCTCGGCTTCGAGTTCCTTGAGCCGCTTAGCGGCGTTGGCCTTCATGCCGCCGTACTGGGCCATCCAGCGGTGCCACGTGGATTCCGCAACCTCCAGATGCCGGCACACCTCAGCCGGCTCCTGACCCGACGCGAGCAGCTTGTTGCCCTCGGCGAGCTTGCGGATGATCTGATCTGGCGTATGCCGCCGGCGCTTGTTCGATGCCATGTCGTCGTCGATTCTTCCTGCCCGAACACTCGGCCAACAGAGTCCCACAACGACTGGACCACCACGACGGGCTCACCTCACCTGAACCTGGTGCAGACTCTCCTGTGCTACGAACAATGTTGTGAGTTTGCCTTGGCGACAGGCGAATTAGCCGACGCTTTACAGCATCTCCAGTGCGGACGGGCACCACGGCCTCACTGCGGACGAACAAGCGGAGCCGCTCTCCAACCGATTGAACGGGTCAAACCTTCAGCCGCGCCTCGGCCTCGGCCATATAGTCGCGCGTGATCGGCAAAGCGTTGCGGTCGCGGATGTATTGGACCTGGTAGTTAACCATCGCACGGTTGAAGAAGCCGACCATCGCTCCCGCGAGGTAGAACTCCCACATCCGATAGAAGCGGTCGTCATACATGGCGACGATCTCGGCTTTGTGCGCCTGCGTACGCCGCAGCCAATGTTCCAGCGTGTAGCCATAATGGAGCCGCAGCGTCTCGACGTCGCTTGTGCACATCCACGCAGACTCGGCGGCCTCGGACATTTCCGACAGGGTGGGGATATAGCCGCCGGGGAAGATATATTTCGTGGTCCACCTGTCGGTCGCGCGCCGGGTACCGATGCGGCCGATGGTATGGAGGAGCATTACCCCGTCCTCGACCAGCAATGAGCGGCATTTGGCCATAAAGGTACGGAAATAAGCCGGACCGACATGCTCGTACATGCCGACCGACACAATCCGATCATATTTGCCGGTGACGTTGCGATAATCGATCAGCTCAAATTTCACCTTGTCGGCGACGCCGGCTTTCTGGGCCCGCTCGCGCGCGATCTTGAGTTGCTCTTCCGAAAGCGTGATGCCGAGTACCTCGACCCCTGTTTTCTCGTGCAGGAAGAGCGCCATCCCGCCCCAGCCGCAGCCGATATCGAGCACCTTCATGCCGGGTTTGAGGAAAAGCTTGGCGGCGATGTGCGCCTTCTTGTCGAGTTGCGCCTGCTCGAGCGGATTGTCGCGATCGGTGAAATAGGCGCAGCTGTATTGGCGGTCGGCGTCGAGAAAGAGATCGTAGAGGCGCGCCGACAGGTCATAGTGATGCGCGACGTTGCGCTTCGAGCGCCGCACCTGGTTATGGGTGCGCAGCCAGCCGAGCGGATCGCCGGGGAGGCGCGACTTGGCTTCGACGTTGCGCAAGTCGCTGCGCTTTTCCCAGCGATTGTTCCAAGTGACGAGGTCCAGCAAAGCGTGGATGTCGCCCTGCTCCATCACCAGCCGGCCATCCATATAGGCCTCGCCCGCGCCCAATGAGGGCGCCATCACGATCTTGCGCGGGGTGGATTTGGTGGTGAGGCGGATCGCGACCGGATCGCGGCCGGGATAGGGCGCACCGTAGCGATAGACCTTGCCGTCCGCGTCGGAAACGATCAGCTCGCCCTGCTTGATAAGCCTCTTAAAAGCCCGGTCAAACAGCAGCATACGGCTTAGTTTACGTCCCGTTATAAATTGACGTTGCTGACCATTTTTCACTCAAACTCCGCCGGTTGAGTCGCGGAAGCATTACGCCGCCCGGCGGGCTACGGGCGCTCAATAGTCAAAGCAGCAGTTTCGTGGGGCGACCGCGACCAGCTGAACACGCGGATAACTCTCGCGCAACAACGCTCTCGGCAGCGCTCGGCGTTGCAAAAGCAGGTATATGAACAGGTATGGAAGGGGTCTTTGCACCGATGTGCCGACGCTGCTGAGACCAGCATGCTGGCGGAATGGCTAACACAGATGTTGATGTAGTGATCGTCGGCGCCGGTTTTTCCGGTCTATACGCCACCCACCGGCTACGCAACCTTCAAGGGTTGTCAGTGCGATGCTTCGAGGCGGGTGACGGCCCAGGGGGTGTGTGGTACTGGAACCGTTACCCAGGGGCACGCTGTGACTTCGAAAGTGTTTACTACTCTTACACTTTCGACGAAGATCTGCAGCGGGAATGGCGCTGGACAGAGCGATGGGCCGCGCAGCCAGAGATCCTGGCCTATCTGGAGCATGTGGCGGATCGCTTCGACCTGCGTCGCAGTTATGCGTTCCGCACCCGCGTCGTATCGGCAGCCTGGGACGACGACGCCCAACACTGGGTTGTCGGAGCCGACGACGGTACGACCACAACTGCCCGATTCTTTGTCAACGCAGCAGGCTCGTTTGAGGTCATCAAGAAAGACGACTTCCCGGGACGAGACGATTTCGCGGGCACGGTGATGCATACCAGCCAATGGCCGACCGATGGAGTCGACCTTGCCGGGAAGCGCGTCGCTGTGGTCGGCACTGGTTCGACCGGCATTCAGGTAATTCAAACCATTGCCCCACAGGTCGCGCAGCTGACGGTGTTCCAGCGCTCCGCGAATTTCGCCTGCCCGCTGAGCAATGGGCCGCTCACCGATGACGAATTCCAACAAGCCGTAGCTGATTTCCCGACCACGCGCGTCGAGGCGCGCCGTCGTCAAGGGGGTGTGCCTTACCCGCGAGCGGTGAAATCGGCGCTGATGGACACACCTGAGGAACGCCGTAGCGTCTACGACCGGTACTACGGCGGGGGTATGCGGATGCTCGCATCGACTTATTTCGACTTGATGACCAGCCCCGCCGCGAACGCGACTGCGGCGGAATACATCCGGGATCGTATCCGCGAACGAGTGAACGACCCGGACGTCGCAGAGCTGTTGTGCCCCAAGGATCATCCTTACGGTAGCAAGCGGGCTCCATTCGAGATCGGCTACTACGAGGCGTTCAACTTACCGCACGTCAAGCTGATCGACGCCCGGGCGACGCCGATTGTCCAGATCACCGAGCGGGGAATCGCCACTACTGCAAAGGAATACGAATTCGATGTGATCGTGCTGGCCACCGGCTTCGATATCGGCGCGGGCGCCTTAGCGCGGATGGGAGTCCTGGGCCGTAACGGCCAGAAATTGACCGACCATTGGATGGACGGGCAACGTGCCTACCTTGGGATGGCCACTCATGGTTTCCCGAACCTGTTCCACATCAACGGTCCTCAGGGCGCGGCGGCGGTCTTCAACAATCCGCTCGCAATTGAGGACAACGTGGACTTCGTCGCCGGCTTGGTCGCCTACATGGACTTCCACGATTACGTCACCGGCGAGGCGACCGTTGAGGCCGAGGACCGGTATGACGGTTTGGTCCGAGGGGTTGCCGACGCAACCCTGTTCTCGCAGGCAAACACCTGGTTCATGGGCGACAACATTCCCGGCAAGCCGCGCAGGCCCGTTTCGCTGTTCACCGGCACACCGATGTACCTCGCAATCTGCGGCGAAGTCGAGGCCAGCGGGTACGGCGGCTTTTCGTTTGATGGCTACGACCGGGGTGTGCCGAGCCTGCTCAGGCTCGACGCGTCAGCGGTGCTATTCGTTTCCGGCCTGCTGAACACGGGCGCCAAGCCTCTTGAGGACTGTTCGCTTGCCGAGGCTCGTGACGCGATGGAGAGCTTCAAGCTGATGCAGCTACCGCTGCCGCCTGATGTCAAGATTGACGACACGGTGTACCCGATCGAGGGAGGCGAGCGGACCGCGCGCTTGTATCGGCCAGCCGTTGACGGCTCGCTACCGGTCGTGGTCCTCATTCACGGCGGAGGTTTTATCGGCGGCAGCCTCGACTCCTGGGACGAGCCGTGTGCCAGTTTGGCCCGCCGCCTGGGTGCACTCGTTGTTTCACCGGATTACCGACTCGCTCCGGAGCATCCGTTTCCAGCGGCGACCGACGATACCGTCGCGGTATTGCGCTGGGCCGCCGACCATATTGCTGAATATGGCGGTGACCCCCTGCGGATCGCCGTAGGTGGGGAAAGCGCGGGGGCGAATCTCGCGGCGGTCGCGGCGATACGACTCCGAGACGAAGGGGGACCGCGTTTGCGCGCGCAGGTGCTCGTCACACCTCCAACTGACTTTCTCGCAAACACCCAATCCCGCACAGACTTTGCACACGCGCCGATCCTGACGACGAAAGTCGGTCAGCGCATGGGAGCGCTATATCTAGGTGAACCTGACAACGCGATGTCGGCGTGGGCTGCTCCGGCACGAGCCAGTGACTTAACCGGTCTGCCACCGGCTTTGGTGATCACCATGGAGGTGGACCCGCTCCGCGACGAAGGCGAAAAATACGCGGAGGCACTATCGACGGCCGGAGTGCCTACCGTCTGCCGCCGCTTCGAGGGACTATTTCACGCCACCTTCTCGTTGTCAGGTGTAATCCCGCGTGCGGCGGAGATCCAGGACGCCATCTCCGACTTCCTTGCCCCACTGCTAGCGGGCGACGAACTCAACGCCGCGGCAGCCATTGCCTAGGCAACCAGATTTCGAAATCCAGGTCAGGGAAGACAAATTCAGGTACTACCGCCAGACGGCTTATAGGAGTAACGCAATGACCAAGCTCACGGCGTCACGAGCCGCCGCGCGTGGCGGGGGCTCAGCTACCGCACGCTTCTCGCGAAACACCGGCGACATGGAACCGGGCTGCGCCGAATGCGTCGAGCATCTGGTCTCGGCGCTGTTGACCGCAGCGTACGACTTTGTGCGACGGCACAGCTTGACCGAGGTGGAGTATGAGGTGCTGAAAGCCTGGCTGATCCAGGTGAGCGCCGACGACGAACGGCTACGGGCTCTCGACGCTTTCGTCGAGCACGTAATCCAGGACGCAGCCGGCGCCGACCCAAAAGGGGGAAAGGAAGGCATTGGGCTCGGCATCGTCGCCGAGCTTGCTCAAGCGCGAATGTCGGCCATCGGCAGCGAGCACGGCCGCGATCGGGTTCTGGCCACGGTCCTGTTCACCGACATTGTCGATTCGACCCGATACGCTGCCCAACTCGGAGATCGCAATTGGTTAGAGCTGCTCAAGCGCCATGATGAGGTCGCGTCGGCTGCGATCGCGCGCTTCCGCGGTCGTGTCGTCAGGCACACCGGCGACGGGTTTGTGGCCACCTTCGATCGTCCCAGCTGCGGCGTTCAGTCGGCCGCCATGCTCGCAGAGTGCATACCAGAACTGGGCATAGGCATTCGATGTGGTCTGCACACAGGTGAATGTGAAGTGCGCGGTGATGACATCGGCGGAATCGCGGTCCACACCGGAGCCCGGATCGCGGCTCTGGCGCACGCTGGAGAGGTCCTGGTGTCAAACACCGTCAAGGACTTGGTCAACGGTTCCGGGATCGGCTTCCGGGACCGCGGTATGCATGTGCTCAAGGGAGTGCCGGGGCAGTGGAGGCTCTTCGCGGCCAATTCATCGGGGGCCACTGTCCTCGAGAGCTGCCCGCCTAGGGCGTTAGGTGTCGAGTTGGTCGCTAAATCACCTTTGGCGGCCGCGGCCAGTCCAGGCAGTACAAATGGGTGCTGAGGTTGACGGCGGCGGATCTGCGCTGTCGCAAGTGGTGCCCTGGAGCGGCCAAGCTGGCATCCAGCGCGCGCCAGCAGGCCGTCAGAGGATTCTGTTTTTGACGGATGGGGTGGGCCATCGAGGCGGGATGCCCGTTGGTCCACCACTAACTCGGCTCGTGGCCCGAAGACACGACCTGGACGCCGCACAGCGAGCCTTGTCGGATACGCGATTGTTGACCCTCACGGGTCACGGTGGGGTGGGCAAGACCCGGCTGGCCTTGGAGTTGGCCCATCGGGCACGTAATCGCTTTCCCGACGGAGTGTGGCTGGTGTGCCTGGCTGAACTGAGCATCGGGGCCGAAGTCGCGGAGGTCGAGTCGGCGATCGTCAGTGCCCTTGGTATCAGTGACCAGTCGGCTACCGCGCCGCGCGAGAAGCTGATTTCCTTCCTGGGAACTCGCAGACTGCTTTTGGTCCTCGACAATTGCGAGCACGTTTTGGCGTCGGTATGCGCTGCCCTGCCCGTCCTACTGCTCGGAGCTCCCCATGTTCGTGTCGTGGCCACCAGCCGAGAGCCGCTTGGCATTGCCGGTGAAATGCTTCGGCCGGTGCTGCCGCTGAGTGTCCCAGAACCGGGAACTGCCGCCGAGCAGTTGGTCGCGGACGGATCGGTGAGTCTGCTCGTGGAACGTGCCTACGCAGTCGACCCCGACTTTGAGCTCACCGCCGACAATGCCGCTGCGGTGGTGGAGCTGTGTCGCCTATTGGAGGGACTACCGTTAGCCATCGAGCTTGCAGCGGCCAAGCTGCGGGCGCTCACAGTCGAGCAGGTGGTTGACCGGTTCGGCCAGCGGCTCACGTCGTTGACAGCCGCCGGAACACCATCCGCCCCGCGACACCAGTCATTACGGTCGATGGTCGACTGGAGTTACGCCCTGTGTCCGAAGACGGCACAGGTGCTGTGGCGCAGACTGTCGATATTCTCCGCAACGTTTGACCTTGAGCTCGCCGAGTCGGTGTGTGCTTTTGGCGAGCTGTGCTCGGACGACGTCCTGGATTCCATCGAGCGCCTCGTCGCACAGTCCATCCTTTCGACCGTCCGCGGCGCAGGCACAATGCGGTACCGACTCCCTGCAGCCATTCGTGAAGTGGCCGCCGACCTTGCGGATCAAGCCGAGGAGAAGGTCGAGCTTCAGCGCAGGCACCGCGACGCGATGCTGGAACGTGCCCAGCAGATGTTGGGGCAATGGTGCGGACCGCGCCAAGACGTCCTGATAGAGCGGATGAGCCTTGACCATGCCAGCTATGTCGCGGCTCTTCAGTGGAGTGTCGCCACCGCCGGCGAACAACGGACCGCGTTGCAACTCCTAGCGTCCCTGCGTTATCACTACCTCATCGGTGGTCGGCTCGCCGAGGGCCGCATGCGGATGGAGGCGATGCTGGCCACCGTTGCCGAGCCCTCGCCAATGCGGGGCGAGTGCCTCTGGGTAGCCAGCTGGATCGCACTCCTGCAAGGGGATCAACACGGCGCCGGGCAGCTGTTGAACGAACTTTCCATTCTCGCAACCGAATTGGCGAGCCCTCGACTTGATGTACACGTGCACCACTGGCGTGCGCTGCTGGCAATGCTAAGCGGCGACCTCGAAAGTGCTACGCGCGACTTTCAACTTGCGCTCGATGGGCACTGCGCACAGGGCAACCGCTATCTGGAACTCACAGCCCGGTACATGTTCGCCGTCGCGCTCGCTGCCGGCGGACGGGCCCAAGAAGCGCTGCAGATGAGCAGCGACACCGCATCGCTGTGCGAGCAGTACGGCGAGCGAAACGCACACGCATATTGTGATTTCGCGGCGGGTATCGCGCATTGGACCCTGGGCCATCTGGACGAGGCAGAACGGTTGGCCCACGAGGTACTGAAGACCCAGCGCGCAATGGCCGACGGCATCAGCGTCGCCCTCGCCGCAACGCTGTGTTCATGGATTGCCTACGACCGCAACCAGATCAATCGTGCTGGGGAGCTGTCGCGGGCAGCAGGAGACGTTTTTCGATCTCTCGGCACATCCCTGGATGCCTTCGGCCCTCATCTGGCTAGTTTCAACGAAGGGCACACAACGTCTGAAGTTGAACCGCCGTCTGCCGATCATGACCATGCCGCAAAAGCGTTCCACAAACTCGACGACGTCATTGATTTGGTGTTGGGCGCCAATGAAAGCCACGGTGTTGGTCGAACAGAGGGCACGCCGCTTACCAGAAGAGAACTGGAAGTCGCCGGGCTGGTCGAAAGCGGACTGTCGAATCGCGAGATTGCACAGCGACTGGTCATCGCCAAACGAACTGCCGACGGTCACGTCGAACGAATCCTTGCCAAACTGGGATTCAGCTCCCGAGCTCAGGTCGCAGCATGGATGGCACGGCACGCATCCTGACTGGCTCAGGGCGCGACTAACCTTCCATCCCGCTAGTGTGCCGATCCGAGCAAACCCGCATTCGCCACCCCCGAACCCACAATTGTGGGACCATGGGGCGGACCGTCCCCATTAACAGCAAAGGTGGAGCAAGTGGTCGTCTCCCTTATCCTCATCGCCGTAATCGTGGTGATCATCCTGTTGTTGGCGTTCACCGCGTTGAGCATCTACAACGGGCTCGTCCGCTTGCGGAACGCCTATAAGAATGCTTTCGCGCAGATCGATGTTCAGCTGACCCGGCGTCACGACCTGATCCCGAACCTCGTCGAAACCGCGAAGGCATACATGGCCCACGAGCGCGGCACCCTCGAGGCGGTCATTCAGGCACGCAACTCCGCGATCACGGCACAGGCCGCAGCCAGCGCCAACCCGGGAGACCCCAACGCCATGAATCAGCTGGCAGCCTCGGAAGGCGCACTGACCGGAGCCCTCGGCAGGCTGTTTGCGCTGAGTGAGGCGTACCCGGACCTCAAGGCAAACCAGAACATGATGCAGCTCTCCGAGGAGCTGACCTCGACGGAGAACCGCGTTGCTTTCGCCCGCCAGGCCTACAACGACTCGGTGATGAACTACAACAACAAGCGCGAAGTGTTCCCGGCTGCTCTGTTTGCGGGCATGTTCGGTTTCACCGCGGCAGCGCCGCTCGAGGCAGCCGGTCCGGAGGTGCGCGAGGCCCCGCACGTCCAGTTCTGATCTAGGTCATGGACTTCTTCGAGCGTCAGCGACAGGTGCGCGCGGCGTCGAAAAGACTGGTGTTCCTTTTTATTTTGGCCGTGCTCGCGATCACCGCGATCGTGAACTTCGCCGTCTTGGGAGCGACGGTGACCCGGAAGGGGGCAACTCCGCAGCAGTTGATCGGGCTGTCGATAGTCGTCAGCTGTGCAACGCTGCTGATGATTGGCGGGGTGTCGATTGTCAGGACGCTGATGCTGCGCCATGGCGGCGGGGTCAAGGTCGCTGAAAGCCTTGGTGGGATACGTGTCCCGGATATGCCGACAGATCCACAGCTCAAGCGGTACCGCAACATAGTCGAAGAAATTGCAATCGCGTCCAGCACACCGGTGCCCGTGCTCTTTTACCTGCCGCAGGAACAGGGCATTAACGCATTCGCCGCCGGATACACGCCGGCCGACGCGGCCGTATGTGTCACCCAGGGTTCGCTCGACCGGCTAAACCGTGACGAACTGCAGGGTGTGATCGCCCACGAGTTCAGCCACATCGTGAATGGCGATATGCGGCTGAGCCTCAAACTCATCGGCGTGCTGGCGGGTATCACGGCGTTGGCGGTCATCGGCCGGATGCTCTGGTATTCGGGTGGCGGACGGAGAAACGACCGCGACAACAGCCTCCCGTTATGGGCGGTCGGTCTGGTCGTCATGGCGGCAGGCTGGATCGGAGTCTTCTTCGGGCGGCTGATCAAAGCAGCCGTTTCCCGCCAGCGCGAGTATCTCGCCGATGCATCAGCGGTCCAGTACACGCGGCAGACGAGCGGGCTAACGGGCGCCCTGAAGAAGATCGGTGGCCTAGAGGCCGGCTCCCGGCTGGGCAGCCCGAAGACCGAAAACGTCAGCCACATGTTGTTCGGCGAGGGCCTGAAGCTCTCGTCGATGTACGCCACCCACCCGCCGCTCCTCAAGCGCATTCAGGTGCTCGAACCCAGCTTCAGTCCCAGCAATCTCGAGGAGCTGCGCAAGCACTGGTCTTATCAGCCGCCGAACGGCTTGGCAGAAGACGCGCGCATGGGCTTCGCTGAGACTCCGGCACAGGCGGCGCCGGCACGGGTAGCGCCGCCACAGCAAGCTCCGCAACGCCGCCTCGATGCCCGCGAATACGCGGCGGCGGTTGGCAACCCGACCCACGCTGCCTACCAGGCGGGGGCGCGGACGCGAAAGGCGATCCCGCAGCATCTAGCCGACCTTGCGCACAATTCCGCCACTGCGGTTCCGCTGATCTACGGGCTTATCTTCGACCGCAACCAGAGTGTCCGGCAGGCTCAGTACCGGATCGTTGCCGAGTATCACGGCAAGCAGGTGGCCGACGAGGCATGGCGATGTTCGGCGGAGCTGGTGCAGCTTGACCCCAGCTTGCGCCTGCCCCTCGCATCCATCGCGTTCCCCGCTTTGCGTGGCCGCCCCGAGGCTGAGACCCGAACGATGACGTCGGTTATCGGCGAACTGATCAAGGCCGACGGTCAGATCGACATATTTGAATACTGTCTCGGCACACTGGTTTTCGTCGGCTTGCACGAGGCGCTGACGTCAGGGTCGCCGTGGAAGAGCCGGCGGCAGAGCCTGGTTAGCGCCCAAAGCGCCGTTTCCTGCCTCATCGCTGTGCTGGCGCAAAACGCCAACAGCGACCCACGGGTCGCGGCTGCGGCATTCCAGGCGGGAATCTCCGTCGCGTACCCCCAGGCACGGATTCCGTTCCTACCGGTGAAGGACATATTCGAGCTCGAACAAGTGTGGCCGGTGATCGACGGGCTGGAAGGCAACGACAAGGCCACCCTTGTTGCCGCCGTCGTGACAACGATAATGGCCGACCGGGTCGTCACTCTGGAGGAGTCTGAGCTGCTACGAACCGTATGCGGTGTGCTGCATTGCCCGGTTCCACCGGTCGTCTAAGACGCCGCGAACCTGCCCCAACTCGTACGCCTAAGGCTGGTTCCCGCGGTTAGGCCGCTTAGCCTTGGATTCCGCCTCGAGCCGGAGCTGGATTGCCCGTGCCCGTGCCTCGGCGGCGAGGGCTTGGGCTTCGGCGGCTTCTGCGCCAGCCCACACCTCGGCGGCCAGCGCTTGGACTTCGGCGGCTTCTGCCTGCGCGTGTGCCTCGGCAGCCCGGGCTTGGGCTTGGGCGGCTTCTGTCCGCGCCTGCGCCCGTGCCCGAGCTTCGGCGGCGAGGGCTTGGGCTTCAGTGACTTCTGCTTGCGCCCGTGCCTCGGCATCCCGGGCTTGGGCTAAGGCGGCTTCCGCCTGCTTCCGTGCTTCGGCGGCGAGGGCTTGGGCTTGGGCGGCTTCTGCTTGCGCCCGTGCCTCGGCGGCCAGAACTTGGGCTTCGGCGGCTTCTGCCTGTGCCCGGGCTTGGGCGGCGAGCGCTTCGGCTTCGGCGGCTTCTGCCCGTGCCCTCTCCCGTGCCCGTGCCTCAGCGGCCAGGGCCTGGGCTTCGGCGGCTTCAGCTTCCGCCCGTGCCTCGGCGGCCAGCGCTTCGGGTTCGGCGGCCAGAGCTTGGGCATGAGCGGCTTCTGCCTGCGCCCGTGCCTCGGCGGCCAGCGCTTCGGCTTCGGCGGCCAGCGCTTCGGCTTCGGCGGCCAGGGCTTGGGCTTCGGCGGCTTCTGCCCGGGCCCGCGCTTCGGCCGCCTGCGCTTCGGCCTTGGCTGCCTCGGCTTGGGCTTCGGCGGCTTCTGCCCGGGCCCGCGCCTCGGCCTCCAACTCCGGTTGCGGGAGCTTCTGCACCTGCGTCCTCGCTTCGTCGGTGCGCGACGGGCGGTTCGGCTGTGTCCCCGCTTGGTCAATGCGCGATGGGTAATTCCGCTTCTGGGTTCCGGCCGCGATCCGCGCCCGTGGCTCAGCTGCTACTTGCTGGTCTCGATAGAACTCAAACACGACCAAAAGCACGGCGGCAAGAACCAATAGCGGTACGAACAACGATGGGTGTGTGGCCACCCCGGCGAGGCCGACAATCGTCAGCGGTACCGCGAACGCCACCGCGGCCCACGGATGCCTATCGCTTAACCCAACGATCGTCGTTGGCACTGTGTATGCCCGTGCGGCCCAAGGAAGCCGATCCGGCCGACTAATGACCATTTTCGAACCCCACGATCTCATCCCTGCGCGGAGACGTCGGCATATAGCGTACTGTGACGATCCTCACGACGGGGTACTAAATCGCGGGTTTGTGGGCAGAAGGTTGCCGTAAGACCAAATTGGCGGACCAAGTCGCGATCGTCCGCCTCAAAAAGCGGTCCCCGGGCCGCCGAACCACTCAGTTGCCGTCGTCGGCGTACTGCAGTGAGTGCGAGACGCGAGTGCCCTCGAACCGAAATTCGTGCGCGGGACGCCGCAGCGGCTCGATGGTGGCATCAGGGTGCACGATGACGCCTCCGCCGGCGGGGATTCCGAGCCCGGTCGCCGCTCCCTCCAACAAGTGAATCGCGGCCGACAGTCGTGCCCACTCGGCTTGCTCGTCGTGCGTGTCGATGACCACGGGGACGAGCTTGAACACATCGACCAGCTCGGTCGCGGGGGATTCTGGTGCGTCGACGATTCCATAGCGTCCGAGCTGGACTGCACCCGCTGAAATGCCGACTATGGCCGCCCCGTGGGCGTACCGGGTAAGGATCACGTCCTTCATGCCGGTTCTCTCGAACGTGTTCCAGCCGAGACGCACATCGCCTCCGGCCAGGACGATCAACTGGGCACGTCCCAGGAAAGCTCGGTCGTCTGGTCCGAACGACGAATCAATCATTCGACGGTCGGTGATTCCCACCGCATCCACCGCCGCCTCGAAGATCCCGTAGAACTCCAGCCGATCCCCGTTGGAGGCACCGATATAGGCCGCGCTGAGCGGTGTGTTCTGAGCCAGCCCATCGAGGGCTGCGTCGAGGAGCAGTCGGTTGTGCCGCTTCCAGAAGAGCAGCTGACTGTCGGCCAGTAGATAGAGCGGTTGGGGTTGCGGTGACGTCTCAGGCGCCCGTGTCATCCATGTTCAGCGATCCACTCGTCGGTGAATTCGTGAACAGCAGGGATGCTCTGAGCCAAACCCGCTCCGATGGCCTTCTCAAATTTGCCTCCCACCAGCGGGATTTTCACCTCCACCCGCACGGCGTAGCGCACTTGGGAACCGTTGCTCGCCGGCTTCAGCCACACTTCCGAAAGGCCTGATGCCAATCCGCCGGCTGCCGACACGCTCGACTCTCCGCGCACTTGGCCGTTGTCGACCGCTCGCCACGTCTCGCAGCTCACGATTTTCACGTCGCCGGGAACAAACTTCGCCACCGCGCCGGGTATCAGTTGACGACCTACGTGCTGGGTGGCGCGCACGGTCACCGTCCCGTCGGCGTCGACGATCAGCGAATCCAGCGTGGTGGTGCCATTGACGTCGCCTGCTGCGATGCGGGCTAGCCAATAGTCCTCGCGGCTGAACGCCGCATGAATCTGTTCAACGCTGGCGGGCGAGTCGGTCAAGATGTCGAACGAACGCGGCATAACGATCATTCTTACTTGTCGACGAACCCGCGCGGGCGCTAATTGCGCAACATCAGACCGAGGCCGCAGCGGCCGGTGGTTAAACTGGCTAAGTGTTAAACTAGCTAAATATACCCCGAGCAACGACATTGGAGAACAAGCGTGCCTCGCACAGACAACGACACCTGGGACTTGGCGACCAGCGTGGGCGCGACGGCGACCATGGTGGCCGCCGCCCGCGCGATCGCAACCAAGGCCGACAACCCCGTCATCAACGACCAGTTCGCCGAACCGCTGGTTCGTGCCGTTGGGGTGGACTTCTTCACGCGATGGGTCGACGGGGACCTCGCTGCGGCTGATGTCGATCACGACGAGTCCAGCTGGAAGCTCGAGCATATGCCAGCTGCGATGGCCGCCCGCACCCGCTTTTTCGACTCGTTCTTTCAGGACGCGGCGGAGGCGGGAATCCGTCAGGCCGTGATTTTGGCCTCTGGTCTGGATGCTCGCGCCTACCGGTTGGCGTGGTCAACCGATATGGCTGTGTTCGAGATTGACCAGCCGCAGGTGATCGCGTTCAAAACCACCACGCTGAAAAGTCTCGGTGCGGACCCGACAGCCCAGCTTCGCACGGTTGCTATCGATCTGCGCCAGGACTGGCCCACTGCACTTCGCGAGGCCGGCCTGGACACGAGCCGGCCGACCGCCTGGATCGCGGAGGGTCTCCTGGGATATCTGCCGCCGGAAGCTCAGGACCGCTTGATGGACCACATCACCGCGCTCAGCGCCGACGGCAGTCGGCTGGCGGTGGAGGCTATCCCGGACCGGCCGCAGCGAGACAAAGAAGAAGCGCGCGAGATGATGCGCAGGTCGACCGCCAAATGGCGCGAGCATGGTTTCGAGCTGGATTGGGAAGAGCTCGGCTTCGAGGGTGAGCGCAAGGATGTCGCAACGTATCTCGAGGGCCTTGGATGGCAGTCGGACGGTACGCCCATGAGTCAGTTGTTGACTGACTGTGGTCTTGGGGACCTTGGGCGGATCCCGCAGACTAACGACTCGGTGTCGATGGCCGACACCGTGTACTACAGCTCGGTCCTGAGCAAGTGACCGAACCGCGACGCCGCGGGCTCAACGATGCGGTCACGCGGATGTGGAGCTTTCTGTCGCCGGCCTACGATCTGCCGTTCCTGCAGCAGTGGGTTTACCGGCCGCCGCACGACGAAGTGATCGCGCAGCTGCGCGCACACAACGCCCGCAGGATCGCTGACATTGCTTGCGGCACAGGTATTCTCAGCGCCCGGATCGAGCGCGAACTGGAGCCTGACGAGCTCTACGGCGTCGACATGTCCGACGGCATGCTCGAGAAGGCTCGCGCAAAATCCAACCGCGTCAAGTGGTTGCGCGGTCCGGCCGAACAGCTGCCGTTCGACGACGGGTCACTGGACGCCGTTGTGACGACCTCGGCTTTCCACTTCTTCGACCAGCCGGCGGCCTTACGAGAATTTCATCGCGTGCTGGCGTCGGGCGGATTGGTGGCCGTCGCGGCCCTGAGCACGCGCCAACCGCTGTTGCAGGCATCCTCGGCCAATAGGTGGAAACCTCAGCACAACGCGTCGCCGGGCGAGATGCGGACGATGTTCGAAAATGCAGGATTTGTCGTCAGCGACCAGCACCGCATCCCGCGGCCGGCGTGGACGAAAGTCATCTCTGACCTGATCACCATCGGCACCAAGAGTTAAAGAAGCTCGTCGAACCTTGCGAGTGCGGCGTCGACGTCTGTCTCGTCGAACATCTCGAGGCGGCTGACCAGCCCGTCATCGACCGCGATGACGTCGGTCATGCGCCACTCGGCGTCGAATCCGTCTTGTGAGGTGCCCGTCGCCACATGGCTGATCACCGCGCCGAGGGCGGTCAGCCGATGAACGGCCTCAATGTGGATGCTGTTGTCCACCAAGAGGTCCCACGTGGCACGAAGGTACGCGTTCAGGCCGCCGTGACCGATCACTTGCAGCGGCCGATGATCGATTTCTACGAAATCGGCTGTCGTCGCGGGGAATTCGCGCCGATTGAGCGCGGTAACCGACTGTGCGATGACCGACCACGTGTGCGAGTGGGCGGCACCTTCACCGCTGAGGTACCGAGCATCGAGTTCTCTGAAGGCGGCATCGATGTCATCAGGGCCGAACACCACGACTGCCTTGGTCTGGCCGTCGGCGTTGACCTCGACGACATGAAGACTATCGAGCTGGAACGGGTCCGGTCGATCGTCCCGCGCCGACATATGGACACGGGCAAGGGCGAGCCGCACGCCCCGGGTCGCTATCACGGTCGTGGTTGAGTTCTTGAACCCAGCGTCCACGGAGGCCCGCATGTCTTCGATCGCGGCGGCCCGCCCGAGTCGGACCCCGGCGTTGACACCACTCCGACGATCGTCGACGCAAATGTCAGCGGCCAGCATCTCAGCCATGGACTTCCAGTCACCCGCCGTGAAGTACACCGAGAAGCGCTCGGCCACTTGGGTTGCCGCGTTTTTCAGCCGTGGCGCCTGCTGTTGCAATTCCTCGAAGCGTGCGAGCGCGGCGTCGAGGTCTGCCTCGTCGAACATCTCGCCACGGTTGACCACATCGCCCTTGACGGTCAAAAGGACGATCTCGCGCCATTCGGCATCGAAGCCCTCCTGGGAGGTCCCATATCCAGCGTGTGTGAGCAAGACTCCGAGATCGCTCAGCCGATGCACAACCTCGATGTGGATCTTGATGTCCGGCGTGACTTCAAACGCGGCACGGATGTACTGGCCCATGTCGCCGGGAGCAAAGGTGATTCCGCGCCGGTGATCGACGCTCACCCAATCCGGCGTAGTTGGAGGTACCTCATGCCGGTTGAGCGAAACGTAGCCGCTAGCAATGGCCAACCAGGTGCGCGAGTAGGCGGCGGCTTCGCCGGCGACGTACCGAGCGTCGAGTTCTTCGAAAGCGGCGTCGACGTCGTCGAGGTCGAATCCAATGCGCGCCACGACCCGCGCGTCGGCGTCGATCTCGATGATGGTGAGTGCATCGCTGTAAAACTCTTCGGTTCCCTGGCCGCGCCCCGAGAAGCGGGTACGGGCAAGGGCGAGGTGCTGCCCGCGCGTCGCAATGACGGTCGGGGTAACCTTCTGCCACCCGGTGTCGGCGCGGGCGCGCAGGTTGGCGATTTCGGAATCCCGACCTTGCCGGAGACCGGCATTCACCACGTGACGCCGATCGTCAACAGAGATGGCGTCGGCCATTAGCTCCGCCATCGCGTCCCAGTCGCGGGCAGCGAAGTACGCTGCGAGGCGCTCGTCTACCCGACTCGCCGCATTCTCCAGTCGCCGCGATTGTTGGTGCAGTTCCTCAAACTTCGCGAGCGCGGCATCGAGGTCTGTCTCGTCGAACAACTCGAACCGGCAAAGCAGGTCGCCTTCAAATGCGAAAAGGCCGATCTCGCGCCACTCGGCATCGAAGCCTTCCTGTGAGGTCCCAGTCAGTACCTCCGTGATGATTGCTCCGAGATTGCTCAGTCGGTGCACAGCCTCGACGTGACCCTTGACGTCCGGGGCGACGTTCCACGTTGCACCAAGGAAAGGGATCATGTCGCCGGGTTCGAACGCTCTACCTCGCCGGTGATCGATGTTCACCCAGTCCTCGGTCATCCAGGAGGCCTCGGTTTCGTGTCGGTTGTACGTGGTCTGGATCCGCGTGACGAGCGTCCACGTGTGCGCGTGGGCGGCGGCTTCCCCGGCGAGGTAGCGGGCGTCGAGTTCCGCGAAGGCGGCATCGACGTCATCGGGGTCGAACAAGAGTTGCGTTGTGATCCGATCGTCGGTGTCGATCTCGAGAATGCCGAGCATTTCGACGCCGAACTCCCCGTGCTGCAGATCGCTGTTTGCGGAAACCATCCGAGTGAGGGCGAGGCGCTCTCCGCGGGTCGCAATCACGGTCAACGTTATGTTCGCCGCGGCCTCGGCCAGCAGTCGCATGTTCGCGATCTGGTCAGCTCGACCGTGTCGGACTCCCGCGCCCACCACGCGACGACGATCGTCATTGGAATAGTTGTCGGCCAATATTTCCGCCATGGCGTCCCAATCGCGGGCATCGAATCGTTCTAGAAAGCGCTTGGCCAGAAGGCTCGCCGTGTTTCCGAGCCGCCTCGCGTGCCGGTGCAACTCCTCGAAATGGGTGAGTGCGGCGTCGAGGTCTGCTTCGTCGAAGAGTTCGCAGCGGTTGATGAGGTCGCCTTCGAACATGAGAAGGACGACCTCTCGCCACTCTGCGACGAAGCCGTCGTGCGAGGTCCCATTCGCCGCCACTGCGACGACCGCTCCAACGTTGTTCAGCCGGTGCACAGCCTCGTTGCGAATCTTGATGTCCGGCAGGAGGTTCCATGTGGCACGCAGGAACGGGATCATCTCGCCGGGTGCGAAGGCTCTGCCTCGTCGATGATCGATGTTCACCCAGTCCTGCGTCGTCGGGTGTAGCTCGTGTCGGTTCCACGCGGCGCGGGCCTGCGCGACGAGTAGCCAGGTGCGCGAGTGGGCGGCCGCTTCGCCGGCGATGTACCGGGCATCGAGCTCCTCAAAGGCGGCGTCGATGTCATCAGGGTTCATCGTGAGTGTCGCGAGGATCCGCTCGTCGTTGTCGAGTTCGACGATGCCGAGCGCTTCAGTGTGGAAACCCCCAGTCGCTTGATCGCTGGCCGACCATCGGACACGGCTGAGTACGAGGCGCTCCCCGCGGGTCGCGATGGTCTGTGACGTTATGATTTCGACCCCGAGGTCGGCGACCGTTCGCATGTCCGCGACGTTGGGTTCGCGACCGCGCCGGAGCCCGGCACCCACCGCAGGACGTCGATCGTCGCTGTAAAGGTCGTCGGCCAGGACCTCGGCTATCGCGTCCCAGTCGCGGGCGGCGAAGAGCGCCAGGAAGCGCTGAGTCACTTGGCTTGCCGCGTTTTCCAGTCGGGCTGGCTGCGGGTGCAGTTCGTCGAATCGCGTGAGCGCGGCGTCTAGGTCTGCTTCGTCGAAGATTTCGCAACGGTTGACCAAATCGCCTTCGACGGTGAGCAAGTTGATTCCGCGGAATTCGACCTTGGCGCCTTCCTGCGAGGTCGCATTTCCCGCCCAGGTGACTACCGCTCCCACATCGCTAAGCCGATGCACAACTTCGATATGAACGCCGCCGTCGGACAACAGATCCCACGCGGAACGGATGTATGCGGTCAAGTCACCGGGGATGAACGCTATCCCTCGCCTGTGGTCGATGTTCACCCAATCCGACGTCGTCGCGAATAGCTCGCGCCGACTCAACGCGGCGCACGCACTTGCGACGATCGACCACGTGTGCGAGTGGGCGGCCGCGTCACCGGCGAGGTAGCGGGAATCGAGCACTTTGAAGGCGGCGTCGATGTCGTCAAGGTCGAACAGATCGGCCGCGGTGAGCCGGTTGTCGCCGTCGACCTCAACGATGCCGATCATCTCGGGCCCGATCTCCCCGGGTTCAAAGCCACGGGCCGAGGACCAAACACGAATGAGGGCGAGGCGTTGGCCGCGGGTGGCGACGACGGTCGACGCAATGCCCTCGAACCCGACCTCGGCGACTGCTCGATAGTTTGCGACGTGGGCATCACGACCGCGAAGTACACCGGCGTTGACAACCCGACGGTGATCAATTGTGTAAAAGTCGTCGGTCATTGTCTCGGCCATCGCGGCCCAGTCTCGGGTCGCGAAGCAGGCCCATTCGCGAGCTACCACTCGGCTTGCCGCGTTTTCCAGTCGTGGTGGCTGCAGGTGCAGTTCCTCGAAACGGGCGAGCGCGGCGTCGAGCTCTGCTTCGTCGAAGATTTCGCAGCGGTCGATCAGATCACCATCGACGGTATGGATCTCGACGCCCCGCCACTCGGCATGGAAGCCGTGTTGCGAAACGCCGTGCGCTACATGGGTAGTGACGGCTCCAAGGTTAGTCAACCGATGAACGGCCTCGACGCGGAATTTGATGTCCGGCACGAGCTCCCATAGAGAACGCAGAGATGCGTTCAGGCCACCCGCTTCGAGGATCGCGTGTCGTCGGCGATCGACGTTTACCCAATCCGGCGTCGTCGGGAAAAGTTCCTGCCGGTTTATCGCAGCATAAGTACCTGAGACGACCGACCAGGTATGCGCGTACGGTGCTGCTTCGCCGGCGAGGTAGCGGGCGTCGAGTTCCTCGAAGGCGGCGTCGACGTCGTCAAGGTCGAATGTGATGAGCGCCTTGATCCGTTCGTCGGCGTTGATCTCAAGGACGCCAAGTGCCTCAGTGAGAAATGTCTCAGGACCTTGATCTCGGTTCGAGAAGCTGCTGCGCGCGAGGACAAGACGTGCTCCGCGGGTCGCCATGACCGTCGGCGTCACGTCGGTGAACAGGTCGGCGACGGCTCGCACGTCCGCCATCTGGGCGTCCCGACCATCTCGCATTCCCGAGCCCACCACCCGACGGCGGTCGTCACTAAAAAAGTTCTGGGCAAGCATCTTCGCCATGGCGTCCCAGTCGTGTGCTGTGTAGTGCGCAATGAAACGCTCAGCCACTTGGCCTGCCGTATTTACCAACCGCGGTGTCGCTCGGCTGAGCTGTTCGAATTTCGCTATCGCGACGTCCAAATCTGCCTCGTCGAATAGCTCGCAGCGGTTGACCAGGTCGCCGTCGAGCATTACAAGGTCGACCCCACGCCACTCGGCATCAAGGCCATCACGCGAAATACCTTGTGCCGCATGAGTGTAGACCGCTCCAACATCGCTCAGCCGATGCACCACCTCGAGGTAGGTTCGGATGTTTTGGCCAAGTTCCCACCCGGCACGGACGTAGTCGATCAACTCACCGGGTCCATACGCTGCCCCACGACGATGGTCCATGCTGACGCAGTCCGGAGTTGTCCGGGTGAGCTCGTGACGGTTGGTCGCGGCGAAGCCTTCCGTGATGACCGACCACGTGTGTGCGTAAGCGGCCGCTTCACCGGCGAGGTACCGGGCATCAAGCTCCGCGATGGCGACGTCGAAGTCGTCGAGATCGAACATGACGGCCGCCGCGGCCCGTTCGCCAGCGTCGTACTCGACGACCTGAAGTACATCCATTTGAATTGCTTCAGGGTCGCGGCCCGAGACCCGAAAATGCGTGAGAATGAGCCGTTCGCCTCGGGTCGCAATAATGTCCGCCGTCATGTTCGCGATTCCGATGTCGGCGGCCACCCGAAGGTCTTCGACCGCCGCGTCTCGACCGCGTCGGACCCCGGCATTGACGACTCGGCGGCGATCGTCGTTGTAATAATCGTCCGCGAAGTCCTGCGCCACGGATTCCCAGTCGCGGGCAGCGAAGTGTTCCAGGAAGCGTTCTAACACAGCATTTTTCAGGCGCGGATCCTGCGATTGCAATTCCTCGAACCTCGCGAATGCGGCATCCAGGTCCGTCTCGTCGAACATCTCGCAGCGATTGATCAGGTCGCCCTCGACCGTGAGAAGCTCGATCGTCCGCCACTCGGCGTCGAAGCCCTCTTGCGAGGTTCCGTATGCCTTGTGCGTGACGACCGCGCCGAGGCTGCTCAGCCGATGCACCGCCTCGATGTAGATGCCGAGGTTCGGCGTGAGATCCCAGGCGGCGCGGAGGAATGCGAACAGTTCACCGGACGCGAAGGCTCTTCCTCGCCGATGGTCGATATTGACCCAGTCCGGCTTCGTCGACGGAAGTTCGTGTCGGTTCAATGCGGCGAAGACCCCTTCAATGACCGCCCACGTTTGCGAGTGGGCCGTCGCTTCGCCGGCAAGGTAGCGGGCATCTAATTCCGCGAAGGCGGCGTCAATGTCGTTGGCGTCGAACATTGTTCGCGCGACAATACGCTCTTCGGCGTTAGTCTCGACGATACTGAGCGCCTCGGTGTAAAACGCTTCGGACCGTTGATCGGACCCCGTCCATCGGATACGAGTGAGGGCGAGGCGTTCACCACGCGTGGCTATGCGCTCTGATGCTACGAATACCATTCCGAGCTCGGCGCTAGCCTGCATGTTTGCGATTGCGACATCACTACCGTGCTGGATCCCGACGTTCACCACGGGCCGCCGATCATCGCTGCAGTATTCGTCGGCCAAAGCGTCGGCGATGCTGTCCCAATCCCGGGCTGCGAAGCAGGTAAAAATGCGATCGTCGGCTCGGCTCGCTGCGTTTTCCAGTCGCGGCGACTGGGGGCTCAGTTCCTCAAACCTCGCGAGCGCGGCATCCAGGTCCGCTTCGTCGAAGATCTCGCTGCGGTTTAACCTCTCGCCGTCGAGAGTCAGGAGGTTGATCTCCTGCCACTCGGCGTCGAAGCCTTCTGGCGACGTGCCACGCGTCGTCTGAGTCACGACCGCTCCGAGGTTGCTCAGCCGATGCACTTGCTCGATATAGATCCTGGCTTGCGGCGCGACTTCCCATGTGGCCCAGATGTATGGGATCAGGTCACCGGGGGAGAACGCTCTCCCTCGGCGGTGGTCAATATTGACCCAGTCTGACGTCGTCGAGGGGAGTTCGTGTCGGTTGAACGCGGCGAACTCACGCAAGATCACGGACCAGGTGTGCGCGTCGGCGGTTGGTTGGCCGGCGATGTATCGGGCATCGAGCTCGGCGATGGCGACGTCGAAGTCGTCGGGGTCGAATGTGATGAGCGCCGTGATCCGTTCGTCGGTGTCGCTCTCGACTACCTGCAAGAGATCGAGCTGAAAGTTATCGGGGCCGTCGTCCCTGCGCGAGTACCGGGCACAGGTAAGGACTAGGCGCTCTCTGCGGGTCGCAATAGCGTCTACCGTCACATGCGTGACCCCGAGGTCAGCGGCTGACCTGAAGTTTTCGATCAGGACATCTCGGCCCTGTTGGAGACCGGCATTCACTACTCGGCGACGATCGTCGCTGGAAAGGTTGTCCGCCAGTGTGTTTGCCATGGCGGTCCAGTCGCGGGCCTCGAATGAGGCAAGGAAGTATTGATTCAAGCGGCTTGCCGCGTTTTCCAGACGCGGCCTCCGGGGGCTCAGTTCCGCGAAGCGGGCGAGCGCTGTGTCGAGGTCGGTCTCGTCGAATACCTCGCAGCGGTTGATTTGGTCGCCTTCGCGCGTGATAACGGTGATCACTCGCCACTCGGCATGGAAACCGTCTCGCGAGGTCTCATGCGCCACGTTCGTCAAGACCGCTCCGAGGTCGGTCAGACGGTGCACCGTTTCAATGAAGGTGCTCAGATGAGACGTGGAATTCCAAGCGGCGCTGAGCAACTCAGGCATCTCACCGGGTGCAATTGACGTCCCTCGCCGGTGGTCGATGTTTACCCAATCGGGCATCGTGGGAAGCGTTTCCCGCCGGTTGAGCGCGGAGTAGGACCGCGTGACGACCGACCACGTCTGCGCGTACGGTGCCGCTTCGCCGGCGAGGTAGCGGGCATCCAACTCGGCGATAGCTGCCTCGATGTCATCGAGGTCGAACACAATGTGCGCCGCGATTCGATTGTCGGCGTTGTTTTCGGCGAGGCCGAGAAGCTCTGTGACGAACGGCTCGGGTCCTGCATCGTTTAGCGAGAAGCGCATATGCATGAGTCCAAGGCGCTCGCCGCGAGTCGCTATGACAGTCGTCGACACGTTCGTGATCTCAAGGCCGGCGAAGCCCTGCATGTCCAGGATCCCGGCCTCTCGACCATGTCGGACTCCCGCGCCCACCACCCGACGGCGATCGTCCTGGAAAAAGCTGTCGGTCAGTAGCTGCCTCATGGCGTCCCAGTCGCCAGCCGCCCGGTGCGCCAGGAAGCGCTCGGCGACTTGGCTTGCCGCGTTTTCCAGCCGCGGCGTCCGTGGGCTCAGTTCCTCGAACCTCACGAGCGCGGCGTCGAGGTCGGTCTCGTCGAACACCTCGCAGCGGTTGATCAGGTCGCCTTCGACCGTCAGAACGTTGATCATCCGCCACTCGGCCTGGAAACCCTCTTGTGATGTTTCATTCGCCGCGAAGGTTACGACCACTCCGAGGTCGTTCAGCCCGTGCACCGACTCGATGAAGTTGTTCAGGTCAGACGCGAGGTTCCACGCGGCGCCGAGGTACGCAGGTATTTCACCGGGTGCGATTGATGTCCCTCGCCGGTGGTCGATGTTCACCCAATCGGGCGTCGTCGACGGAAGTTCGCGCCGATTGAGCGCGGCAAAGCCCTCCGTGATTACCGACCATGTGCGCGCGTGAGCGGCCGCTTCGCCGGCGAGGTATCGGGCATCGAGCTCGGCGATCGCGGCATCAAAGTCGTCGAAGTCGAATGCGACGATCGAAGCCACCTTTGCGTCGGTGTCGACTTCGACGACGTGAAGAACTTCGGTGTTGAACGCCCCAGGCCGCTGGTCGTGCCCCAAGGTTTGAGCACGACTGATGGCGAGGTTGCCGCCTCGGGTCGCAACGATCTCTGACACGACGTTCGTAACCCCGATCTCGGCGAATCCCGAGATTTCGGCGATCACGGCATCCCGGCCTCTTCGCAGGCCGGAATTCACCACCCGACGGCGATCCTCGGTTGAAATATCGTCGGATAGCAACTCCGCCATGGTGTCCCAGTCGTGGGTCGCGAAATACGCGTTCAAGCGGTCGTACACTCGGCTCGCCGCGTTTTCCAGCCGCGGTGTCGGCCGACTCAGCTGCTCGAATCTCGCGATCGCGGCGTCTAGGTCGATCTCGTCAAATAGCTCGGAGCGATTCAGCATGTCGCCTTCCACCATCAGCAGGTGGATATCTCGCCACTCGGCGTCGAAACCCTCTTGTGAGACCCCGTGCGCCAAATGGGTGACGACCGCTCCAATGTTGCTCAACCGATGCACCGCAGCGATGTAGATCTTGGTGTCAGGCGAATCGTCCCATGCGGCTTGGATGTACGCGATCATGTCGCCGGAGGCGAAAGCTGTTCCGCGACGGTGGTCAACGTTCACCCAGTCCGGCTTCGTCGGGGCGAGTTCGCGCCGGTTGTTGGCTGCATAGACGCCAGCGACGACCGACCACGTGTGCGCATAGGCGGCCGCTTCGCCGGCGAGGTAGCGTGCGTCGAGCTCGGCGATCGCGGAGTCCAAGTCGTCGAGGTCGAATACGACGATGGCCGCGATCTGGTTGTCGGAGTTGACTTCGGCGACGCCCAGCACCTCGTTGACGAACTCCTCGGACCCGTGATCGCGGCCCAAGGCGCGCGTGAGGATGAGGCGCTCCCCACGGGCTGCGATGACAGTGGACGTCATGGACGTGAACCCGGCGTCGGCAGTCGCCCGCAGATTCGCGATCTCGTCATCTCGACCGTGTCGGATCCCCGCGTTTACGACCCGTCGGCGATCGTCGATGCAGATGTCCTCGGCCAGTGCCTTCGCGGGGGTGTCCCAGTCGCGGGCCGCGAAATGCGCCAAATAGCGCTCGGCTGCTTGGCTTGCCGCGGTTTCCAGTCGATGCGTGTGCGGGTGTAGTTCCTCGAAGCGGGCAAGCGCGGTTGCGATGTCGTCCTCTTCGTATACCTCCACCCGCGACTCACCCGGAACGAGCGAAAACACGCGAGCCCACTGCAATTCGTTGCCGTGCGTGTCAGTGCCTTCGATGGCGAGGGTGGCGACGACGCCGTGGGCGTCTAGTGCATGGACCACCGTCGTTCGGTAGTGAGCATCGGGCACGAGAGACCACAGCTCCTCGATACCCCGCCCGTAGTCTCCCGACGTCGCGAATGAGACTCGTCGATGATCGGCAAATGTAAGTCCTTTTATCATCGGCCCCGGCTCGTGACGGTTGAGTTCGGCGAGCGCGTCCATCAACGTCTGCCACACGTGCACGTACGGCGCCGCTTCGCCGGCGAGATACCGGGCATCGAGTTCGGCGAACGCGGCATCGACGTCGTCCGGATCCAACGCAACACACGCAACGACCCGGTCTTCGCCGTTGACCTCGAAGAGACGAAAATTCTCGGTGTGGAATGCCTGTGGCCGCTGGTCTCGGCCCGAGTAGCGGGTACGACTGAGGGCTAGGCGCTCGCCGCGAATCGCGACAACGGCTGACGTCATGTTCTGAACGCCGCTCTCGGAGGTCACCCGTACCTCCGTGAGCGCTGTGGTGAGATCGCTGCTTTCATGACGAAGTCCTGGCCGCTGGTCCTCGACCCGGATGTCGTCAGTGAGCAGGGCCTCGATTTCGTCCCACCGCCTCTTCGCCAACAGTTCGTTGAACCGACCTTCGGCTCGTGACGCGGCGTTGTCGAGCGGCGTTCGGGGATAAGGCTTCTCAAGCCGCGCTTGCGCGGCGTCGAGCTCGGCGACAGCGGCGTCGATGTCTTCGAGGTCGAACCACACCTGCAGTGCGATTCGACCCTCCCCGTTGAGGCCGATTACTTGGAGCCACTCATCTTGCGGCACAGCGGAACTCAGATCGGCGGTGCCTACTTTCAGTCGGATGAGGGCAAGGCGCTCGCCACGCACGGCGACGGCCGTGTGACGGTGTCGCACCATGCCTGTCGCCAGATAACGTCTCATCTCATGCGGCCACTGCCTCGATGAGAGGTCGAGCCGCGGAAAACCGACGATCTTCCGGCGACTCTCGACGGATACGGACGGGGCGAACAGCTGCTCTAGTTCGTCCCAGGCCTCGCGATTGATAGCAGAGACCAACTGATTGGCCACTAGCACGCAAGCATTGGTCACTTCGACGTGTGGCGCTTCGGGTGGAGTTGGTGGCGCAATGCGCTGGCCGAGAACGGAACGCGCCTTCTCGGCCAGTGCCGCAGCGCCTTTTCGCTCCCACAGACCTACCGCACGCTCAGCGGCGGCTCGAGCCCCCGCGACATCACCTGCGGTGGCCAAAACCGCTGCCAGTGCAAGACATGCGTCGCCATGATCAACCAACGCGTCGGTGCGCTCGGCCAGTTTGACGGCAGCCTCGGCAACCTTACGCGCCTCGTCGTGATCATTGCGCCGCGAAAGCAGCTGCGCCCGAAGAGTGCGCCAGGCGATCGATGGTTTCAGTGCGTGGCCAGCCAGACGTCGACTCTCCGTTGACAATTCGTCGGCCTCATCCTCGCGGTCGAGCGCGAGACAAGCGCGGCCAAGTAGGGCTGCGGTTTCGGCGGTGTCGGCGTCGAGGCGCATGCGACGAAAACCGTTGTAGGCCTGGCGCAAATGCTGCTCGGCGGCGGCGGGATTATCCGCGACGAGCTCGACGATGCCGGCAAACTGCTCGACTTCGAGCAGCGCATGGCGCAAACCGAGCTCGGTCACGGTGCGCCGCGCTGAATCGATCATCCGCCTGGCGGCGGCTGCCCGGCCGCGGAACGCCTCCAACACGGCTTGGCATCGCGTCGACGTGGCCTCGACCGCGGGGGAGTCGGTCGTGATTCGCAGCAGTCGCACCACGTCAAGACACCGTCCGCCTGCGCGCGGAACAGGATTGGGGCCCCACAGCGCCGCAAGTGGCGCTCCGGCCAATACCGCGTTCACCCGGCGGTGTTCACGTGCGCGTCGCGCCGCAGTCAGCGCGTCGTCCAGGGCGACTTCGCAATCGGCAATCCGCCCAAGGCGATTGAGGCACGCGGCCCGAACGGTATGGGCGTTGGCTTCTCCTGCGGCGTCGTCCAATTCGGCTAACTTTCCGGCAGCCTCGGCCAATGCGACCTCCGCCTCGTCCAACCGCTCGGGATGGATCAGCATTGAGAGCTGGCCGTCGAAGCACGTCGCCCATGCCGCTAGCCGGGCCGAATCGACTGTCGCTGCCTGCAATTGGGAGACTGCATCCGCTGCCGAAGTTACGTCACCCGCGGCAAGCAGCGCCTCGCAGCGCGCGATCAGTAGTTCGGCAACTTGGTCGTCGCGGTCGGGCAGCTCCTCGTCAAGCTCCTCCAATGCGTGTAGGGCATGGTCGTACAGGTCGGCCGCACCTTCGTAGGCCAGTCGTGCCATCGCCTGGTCCGCGGCGCGACGGCAGTACTCCACGGCCTTGGCCGCATTGCCCGCCCAAGCACATTCGAAGTAATGGTGAGCCAGCTCGGCCAGCAGCTCGTCGTCGGCACCGGGCTGGGTCTCCAGTGTCACGGCAATACGCTGATGCAGTCGCATGCGCCGTACCGACGCCAACTCGGCCAGCAGCGACTGCCGGACAATAGCGTGGTTGAAGCGATAGTGGCCGCCGGCCTCTTCGATGACGATGCCGGCCTGGCATGCTTCGTCGAACGCGTCGATGAGATCGTTCCCGACCACGTGCTCGACCAGTTCCACGGCAAACCGGCTGCCGACGACCGCGGCCGCGGCAAGGGCTTTGTTGGTCTCGGCCGGAAGCCGTGAAAGTCGGCGGCTGACAGCTTCGCGCACGCCCTGCGGCAAGGTGCTCTGATCCCACACGCCGCCACTTTCGTCGACGTGCCGCAAGGCCTCGATGAGGAAGAACGGGTTACCACCCGTGACCGACGCCAAGGCGTGGGCAAGGTCCTCGTCGTCGTAGCCGGCCTCGGCGACATACGCGGTCACGTCGTCCTCGTCGAGGCCGCTGAGAGTGAGGCGGTTGGCCGTGCCGTCCCGGTTGAGGTCGGCGAGCATCGCCGCCAGTGGGTGGGAGCGGTCCAGGTCGGTGCTGCGGTACGTGCCCACGATCTGCACGCGGACGTGGTCGCCGAAGCGCAACAGATGCCGCAATAGCAGCAGCGTCGGCTTGGCTGCCCAGTGCAGGTCGTCGAGTATCAGCACGACTGGCGTGACCGTGGAGGCGACTTCCAAGAGCCTGACGACGGCATCGAAAAGTGCGTAACGTTCGGTGTCGGGGTCCGCGCGGGCCGGAGTAGCCAGGTCAGGCAACACATCGGGCAGCGCGGGAACCAGCGGAAGTAACGCTTCGACCCCGCGCAGTCCCCGCAGCCGGCCGGCGCCGAGGCAGGGCACAAGTGCACGCAGGGCTTCTGCGAATGGCTGATAGGGCGCACCGAGGTCCTCGTCACAACGCCCGTACAGCACCGCGGCGCCTTGCTCATAGGCCCGCTGCGACCACTCACCGGCCAGGCGCGTCTTGCCGACGCCCGGTTCGCCGGCAATCAGCACCGCACGCGCAGCACCGCCGAGCGCGGTCTGCCAGGTGGACAGCAGCTGTTCGAGTTCGCGGCCGCGACCGACGAACGGGCCAGGGCCGACCAGCACCGGGGGCAGGGCGGGGCGCTCCATGGGCGCATCTGTTGTGGGCGCATCAGGACGGTCGTCGTCGGTTTCCAGGCGGAGTTCGAATAAGTGCTCCGGGCGCGCGAGGTTTCGCAGTTGGCGCATCCCCAAGTCGGCGAGCACAACGTCGTCGCTCAGCGAGTCGATGACGAGCTCGGCGGTCGCACCCGAGCACAGGATCTGGCCACCCTCGGCCAGCGACCGCAGTCGCGCGGCCCGGTTGACCGCCCGGCCGAAGTAGTCACCGTCGCGAAGCTCAGCCTCGCCGGTGTGCAAAGCCACCCGGATGCGCATGGGCTCCCGCAGCGCCCAAGGCTCGTGATTGATCGCGTCTTGCAGCTCGATGGCGGCGGCCGCCGCCGCCGACGGCCGCTCGAAAACGGAAAACGTCGCGTCGCCCTCGCCGCGAGTCTTGATCAGTCGTCCTCCGCGCGACGTGACGACCTGTTCGACCAGCTCGTCGTGACGTGCGAGCGCCGCCGCCATGGCGCCGGCGTCGGCCTCCCAGGCGGCGGTCGATCCCTCGATGTCGGTGAGCAGGAAGGTCACGGCTCGCGTCACTGCCGGAAGCTGTTGTGCCACAGGAGTATCCAGTCCAGCATCCTGCGCGACGATCGCGGCCTCGAGTCGCCGAAGCTCCGGGCCGGGGTCGACCCCCAGCTCGTCAACCAGCAGCGACCGCGCCCGTTGATAAGCGCCGAGGGCTTCACCCTGCCTGCCGGCGCGGTAGAGGGCGAGCATCAGCTGGCCCCACCGCCTTTCGCGTAGCGGCGCGTCGGTCACCGCTGCCTCGAGCTCGCCGATGATCTCGGCCGCTCGACCCGTCGCGAGTAGCGCATCGGCGCGATCCTCCACCAGTGCCGCATGACTCTCGATCCAGCGCGTCTTCTCAGACAATCCCCGCCGGCCCTCGGGTAGTTCGGGACTTCCGCGCCAGAGGCCGAGGGCTTCCTCGAGGCGGGCCACCGCTTGGCTGGTGTCGCCGGCGGCGGCGGCATCACGGCCCAGTCGGGCGGCCAACCGGTATCGCGAGACATCAACCTCGGTCTTGGCCAGGGTCCAGCCCACGCCCTCGGTCAACACGATGCCGTCGCCCAGGGTTCGGCGCAGCGAGGAGATGTGGGTTTGCAGTGCCTTGTCGGCGGTGCGCGGCGGATCGTCGCCCCAAAGCAGTTCGATCAGCGTGTCGGCGGAAACAAAGGAACCACCGTGCAGCCCGAGCATTGTCAGGATGGCGCGCGGTTTGGCGCCCGGAATTGTGACAGGCGCGCCGTCTTGACGCACCTGGAGAGGTCCCAAAACCCCCAGTTCCACCGTTGAAAGCGTACTCACATTGGTCATCGTCAGTGGGGCGATTCAATGCATGGTCAAGATCGAGTAAAGGCTCGACGTACTGGCGCGGGCGTAACGGTCGCGAGCTACTATGCGCCTCGAGAGGTGAAAAAGTGAGGTCGGCGATGAGGCATCTTCTGATCCGTTGCGCAGTTGGGACTCTCGCGCTCGCCACGGGCGCCCTGCCAATGGCCGCACTTGCGACGCCCGCAATCAGCCGGGCCGACGACGAGTGCACCCCCGGCTGGGCATGGCGGACCGGGCGCACCTGGGCGCCACTAGAAATTTCACAGGCCGGCTGATGGGTGACGACGCAATGCGCGAGGAACGAGAATTCAACGAGCGCAACATCGAGGAGTTTCGTCGCAACGGTGGCAAAGTGGGCGGGCAATTTGAGGGTTTCCCACTGCTGCTGTTGACTTCGACGGGCGCGAAAAGCGGCGCTCAGCGCGTCAATCCCGTCGCTTACTTCGATATCGACGGCAAGATCTACATCGTCGGGTCTGCGGCCGGCCGGGATAACAACCCCGCCTGGGTGCACAATATTCGCGCCAATCCCCAAGTGAGCATCGAGATTGGCTCGGAAGCGCCGAAGCCGGCGACCGTTCGTGAATTGCCGCGCGACGAGCGTGATTCGATCTACCCGATCGTCGTCGAACGAGCCCCTGGGTTCGGTGAGTACGAAAATCGCACCGACCGCGTCATTCCGGTCTTCGAGTTGATTACTGCCTGACTGCCTCAGACCGGAAAACCGTCTCCGCCAACATGCGCCGAACCCATGCCTGGTAGCGGGGCACGGTCCATCCATCGTGCTGCGTTATGCGGAGATAGGTATCCACGCTGCAGAGCACCGCGGTGGTTTCGACGAGTTCGTCGAAAGGGAGGTCCTCACGGAGCCATCCCCGGTCGCGCGAAACGCCCAGCAATCGGCGAGCCCCTCGGGTGATGCCTGCGATTAAGTCCTTGCGGTACCTATCCAGTTCAGGATCGGCGCTGGCGCCACCGAATACCGCAGGGGCGAGTTGGGCGGTCCGTATATGTACATCGGTCAGAACCGCGACGAGATGGTCAAGCGCTTCAGCGCGGTCTTGGATGGCGAGAAAGCCCCGGCCAACCTCGAGATTGAGAACGTCCTTTTCACCAACCACGCCGAACGCGGCGTACTCGACGGCTGCGATGAGCAATGCCGCTTTTGGCCCCTGAGCCTGCACCGTTTCCGGAGAAACGCGGGCGGCTTTGGCGACTTTCGCGAAGGTGGTGCCCGCGTAACCGTATTCGGCAAAGAGTTCGGCCGCCGCGGCGATCACTCGTGACCGGGTCTGCTCCGCTTGCTGTTGGCGCAGTTCGGATCGGTACGCGCGCGCCGGCCGAGCGGCATTTTTCGATATTGACTGCGGTGACATAGTAATGAATACTACTACCACGTAGTCAAGCGTGAGCCAAGGGGGCTGCAGCGTGAAATCCGTCGTCATCGCCAGCATCCCCGCCCAAGGCCACGTGTTTCCCCTACTCGCCATCGCCCGCGGATTCGTCGAGCGGGGCGACCACGTACGCTTTGTCACCGGCGCACGCTTCGCCGACAAAGTCACCGCAACGGGCGCGTCGCACATCCCGCTACCTCCCGAGATCGACTACGACGAGACGTGTCTCGAACAGTTTCCCGAGCGCGCGAAGTTGAAAGGACTCCGAGCAGCCGCGTTCGACATCGAGCACGTCTTCGCTCACCCGGCCAGAGCCCAGTACGAGACCATCATGGCGCTCCATGCCGCACAGCCCGCCGACGTCGTGCTGGCCGAACCAGCTTTCACAGGCGCCATGATCCTCGTCGGGCATCCGCGTCCGACACGTCCGCCTCTCGTGATGTGTGGTGTCGTACCGCTTCTCATCAGCAGCGTGGACACAGCTCCGGTCGGTCTGGGGCTACAACCCGCCCGATGGGGCAACAGGCAACGCAACGCCGTACTGGCCCCGGTAACCCGTCGAATACTGCTGCGAGCCAACAGAGTTATCGACAGCCATTACCACGAAGTGCATGGAAGCCATCTGTCGTGCTCGTTTGTCGACTGGGGCGCTCAGGCCGATGCCATCGTGCAGTTCACCGTTCCCGCGTTCGAGTACCCACGTTCAGACGCGCCCGCGACACTGCGCTTCGCAGGGCCGCTGAACGCCACCGGACCACAGACCCCGCTGCCGGACTGGTGGTCCGATCTCGACGGCACCCGTCCCGTCGTCCACGTCACGCAGGGAACACTCGCCAACGTCGACTACCGACAGGCCATCGCGCCGACGCTTCAGGCACTGGCCAACGACGATGTCCTGGTGGTGGTGAGCACGGGCGGCCGCCCGGTCGAGACATTGCCCCCATTACCGGAAAATGCGCGTGCGGCAATGTTTCTCCCGTACGACGAGCTGCTACGGCGCACCGCCGTCTTGGTAACGAACGGCGGATACGGCGGCGTCCAGTACGCGCTGCGCTACGGCGTGCCGATCGTCGCCACCGGTGGCAAAGAGGACAAGCCCGAGGTGGGCGCGCGCGTGGCATGGTCCGGCGTCGGCCGGCGACTCCGGACCGAGCGACCCTCGCCTAAGGCATTGCGAAAAGCCATCCTCGACGTGCTGAATCAACCCCACTACCGCGAAGCGAGCCGGCGCATCGCCGCCGACATGGCCGCGGCACCCGGGTTTGCCTGCCTGGCCGAGGTAGTCGACGAGCTCGCTGCGACTCCGCAACCGCTGACGACTGAGTGCTAGAGACGACTCATGCCGTGGAATTGATCAGCTCGTCAATCTTCTTGAGCCGTTTGGTTATTAGCGCCTGAATGTCCACAGAGTGGTCCGTTGAGCAGGCGACGATCTGCGAAACCACATTGGCCTTGGCGATCATCGCGAAGTCGCAAATCCATTGGTCGCCTCCGAGTTTCGTCGACCACTGGGCAACCTCGGGCGCGCCGGCCTGCAACGACGTCGGATTCACGGTCACCTTGCGCTGATCGTCGCCCCACGAAGTGATCGGGCGCTGGCAGCCGGACACGGTTTTGCGAATCGACTCGAGAAAGCCTGCGGCGTCGAACCCGCTCGGATAGGTGGCCGAGACCTCCAGCAGCTGGTGCTGGTTTTTCAAGCTGTCGGCCTGGGTACGGGCTTCGCGGCCCGTGTAGTTCTTCGGGAACAGCGCGTGGCCACCGTATCCCGCGACGCCCTGGCATTCCGCCGGGTCGGCACCGGTGAACAGCGCGGACTGCATGTCCTGTTCGAATAACGGATTACCGGCCACCACCGAGAGCGACTCGGATGGCGTCAGCAAATCGACCAGCTGCGACGGGAAAATAGGACCCTTGGACGCCCCGGCATGCTTGCCTGCTTGAGGAGTGCCTGCCACCACACTGGTGCAACCGGCGAGCGCGACGCACAACACCAGCGCGAGGCCGCAAACCGAACGCGAAAGCGCGGCGCTTCGGTTCTTCGGCAGGGTGCGGCGGCACAGCACGATCGGATCTCCTTCACCGGTGTCGAGGTCCATCTTTGCCTAACCCAGCATCCGATAGCAGCCTAAAAAGATCCTTGGTGGCATCGTCGGGGACCGAGCCGCTCTACTATTAGGACTAGTCTGACTAGTCAAAAATACGCGAAGGCCCTATATTGTTTGGATGAAGACAGTGTCGAGCACCGAAGCCAAGGCGAAGTTGAACGCCCTGCTCGCAGAAGTCGAGCGGACCGGCGTATCAATCACGATCACTAACCATGGCCGTCCGGTGGCGGTGCTGGCACCTGTGCAGGAGAAGCGTCGCCAGTTCGGTCAGCTGCCGGCACTCGTCGTCCCCGAGGGACTCGACGATCCCTTGCCTGAGGCGGAAATCGCTGCCTGGGAAGGCAGGTCGTGATCGCGGGCACGTCTGCGACCTCGGTCCTGCTGGATACCAGTGCGCTGCTGTGGTTGGTCTCCGCTCCCGAAAAGGTCTCGGCCGCTGCACGTGAGGTGCTATCTGCGCCGAGCACCGAAGTCGTCGTGTCGGCGGCCTCGGCGTTCGAGATCGCGATCAAGACCAGACTGGGTCGACTCGATGGTGAGCCATTGCTGTCCGCATGGTCGGAGGTCCTCGCCAACATGAACGCGTATGAACTGCCGATCGACGCCCAAGACGCGATCCTTGCCGGCCGGTTGACGTGGGACCATCGAGATCCGTTCGACCGCGTGATCGTTGCCCAGGCCGCCCGCCGAAACCTGACCATCGCGACCAGCGACAAGGGCATTCTGCAGGCGGCGCTTACCCCGACTCTGAAAACGTAAGCGCGAGGCCATCATCGGACGGACCATCAGGTGCGCCGGCCCGTCGCGTCCAGCAAGCCCCGCACCTTTGTCGTGCATGGGCAATGCCCGAACCACTAGCCTTATGCCTGCACGCCAGGGCGGACTCGGGTCGGCGCAGGCGATGGCCGGGGTGCGCGAACGCGCTTCTTGTCGTTTGCGGCGCGCGTTGGCGGGTTAGGAGTCGGCGATGGGTGACACCCCCGGTTCACGGGAGGGTACGCAGTTCGGGCCGTACCGGCTGCGGCGCCTGTTGGGTCGCGGCGGCATGGGCGATGTCTATGAGGCCGAGGACACAGTCCGGGAACGGATCGTGGCGCTGAAGCTGATGTCGGAGGCGCTCTCCCGCGATCCGGTTTTCCGCGCACGCATGCAGCGCGAGGCCCGCACCGCGGGCCGGCTGCAAGAGCCGCACGTCGTGCCGATTCACGACTACGGCGAGATCGACGGACAGCTCTACGTGGACATGCGTCTGATCGACGGGATCGATGTGAGCACCATGTTAGGCCGCTACGGGGCGCTCACCCCGCCGCGGGCGGTGGCGATCGTGCGTCAGATCGGCTCCGCGCTTGACGCCGCGCACACTGCCGGCGTGACGCATCGCGATGTGAAGCCGGAGAACATTCTGGTCAGTCGGGATGACTTCGCCTACCTCGTCGATTTCGGGATCGCCAGCGCCACGTCCGACGAAAAGCTGACGCAGATCGGCAGCACAGTGGGCACGTTCAAATACATGGCCCCGGAGCGATTCCGCGACTCCCAGGTCACCCCTCGCGCCGACATCTATGCACTGGCCTGCGTGTTGTACGAGTGCTTGACCGGGTTTCCGCCGTATCAAGGTGACCAGATCAGTGTGATGAGCGCTCACCTACAACAGCCGATCCCGCGGCCGAGCGCTGTGCGGCCGGGCATTCCGGTGGCCTTCGACAACGTGATCGCACGCGGTATGGCGAAGAACCCCGCTGACCGCTACGCCACCTGTGGTGATCTGTGCGCGGCCGCCTACGCCGCCCTGGCCATGCCGGATCAGGATCGTGCCACCGACATCTTGCAGCGCAGCCAGGTGGCCAGGCTGCCAGCCGCGTTTGCGGGCCTGCCGCCCAGCGGTTTTGCTGCGGTACCGCCTGCGCCGACACGGCCGCCCACGCACGGTCCTGTACCGGGAATGGCGTGGCCGGTGGCGTCGAGCCCCGCGCCGGCGTTCGCTCCGGGTGGACCGTTGCAGCAGCCGTCGCCTTGGGTCGGGGCACCGCCATGGGGGCAACCGCCGCTGCAGCCGTCCCGGGGCCCACGTACGCCCTGGCTGTGGGTCGGCGTTGCGGCGGCCGTCGTGATGGCTGTCATCGGCGGCACCCTCATCGCTGTGGTTAAGCCCTGGGAGTCGTCGACGCCGGGACCGTCGCCGTCGCCATCAGCGTCCCCAGATGCCGTTGCGCTCAAGGTCCTCGACGATGGTGTGTTTGTCGGCAGCTCGGCGGCACCGGTCACGATTGACATTTTCAACGAACCAATCTGCCCGCCATGTGGCAGCTTCATCCGCTCGAACGCCAGTGATATCGACTCGGCGGTGAACAATAGAAAGCTCGCGGTGCGCTACCACCTGCTCAACTTCCTTGACGGGTCGTCGCATAGCAAGGATTACTCGACACGCGCGGTTGCGGCTACGTATTGCGTTGCGGCGCAGAATGATCCGAAGATCTACACCGACTTCTACGCCGGCCTGTTCGCCAGCAGCTTTCAACCGCCGGAACACGGTCCCGAAGATCGTACTGACGGCGAACTGGCCCAACTGGCCAAATCCGTCGGGGCCGACGCCACCGTGATCAGCTGCATCAAGTCGAGGGCCGACGTCGGCGCCGCCGCAACGAAGGCCGCAAACGGCTACACGACGATGTCTGGCTTCAATTCCACTGGCACGCCGTTCGTGTGGGACGGCAGGAAATCCGTCAACTTTTCGGATCCGGGCTGGCTCACCAGGCTTACCGGCTAGCGCCTGTCCTGCCGTCGACTCTGCGCTGACGGCACTGAAACCGCGCTCAGGGCGCGACTTTCCGGCGGCGGGTAGCCCTGGACGCAGTCTCGATCTATGACTCAATGAGCCGTCGGAGGCGAGGCCGCGCGAGCGGTCGAATCGCGTCAGGTAATACTCGACCAAAGAAGGTGGCGAGGCGAGTTCCGACAACGACGGAGGGTATGCAATGGCGAACGGAAAGCCGCTGGACGGCATCCGTGTCCTGGAGGCCGCGGTGTGGACGTTTGTGCCCGCCGCCGGAGCGGTGCTGGCCGAATGGGGAGCCGAGGTGATCAAGATCGAGCCACGCGTGGGCGGCGATCCGCAGCGTGGCCTGGTCACCATGGGTCTGGTCCCCGGCGGTCCGGACGGGGTCAACTACATGATCGAGATGCCCAACCGCGGCAAGAAGTCGATCGGTATCGACATGACCACGCCGGGCGGGCAGGAGGTAGTGCACGACCTGGCCAAGACCTGCGATGTGTTCCTGACCAGCTACCTGCCGAGTCGGCGCAAGCGGTTCGGGATCGAGCTCGACGACATTCGCGCCGTCAACCCCGACATTATTTACGTCCGCGGATCCGGCTACGGACCTAAAGGACCCGACGCGGATAAGGCCGGGTATGACGGGGTCTCGTTCTTTTCCCGCGGCGGCATCAGTGACGCGTTCACCCGCGACTTCCCCGAACCGGTCATGCAGACACCGGCATTCGGCGATCTACTGGGCGGCTTGACGATCGCCGGCGGCGTCGCGGCCGCCCTCTACAAGCGCAAGGCCACGGGGGAGACCTCGGTGGTCGACGTGTCCCTGCTTGGTCTCGCGTCGTGGTCCATGAGTCCGCAAGTCACCGCGGCCATGCTCTACGGCGGTGATCCGATGCCGAACTTCACCCACCGCGACATGCCCAACCCGCTGGTGGGCACGTACAAGACCAAAGAAGGCCGCTACATCACCTTGATGATGCTGCAGGGCGAAAAGTTCTTACCCGAATTCCTTGCGGTGATTGGACGGTCGGATCTGTTGGAGGACAAGCGGTTCGCCGACCCTCATTCGCGCTACGAGAACCGCGGCGAGTTCATCGACATCCTCGACGCGGAGTTCGCGGCTCACACCGTCAACGAGTGGCGCGAGATCCTGGCGCCGCTCTCGGGTGCGTGGAGCGTGCTGCAGAAGCCGAGCGAACTGCGGCACGACCCCATGGTCGTGGCCAACGGCTACATCCCGGAAGTCAACGCCATGAACGGCGCGCCATACATCCTGCCCACCAATCCGGTGCAGTTTGACGAGCGGCAGGTGAAGCCCACGGGAGCGCCCGAACACGGTCAGCACACCGAGGAGGTGCTACTCGAGGCGGGCATCGAATGGGACAAGATCGAACAGTACAAGGAGCAGGGCGCGGTTTTATAACG
>NZ_JCALDF010000041.1:0-40945 GCF_059812725.1 Mycobacterium sp. NGS41 | reverse complement strand
GTAGGTCTTCAAGATAGCCATGCAGACGCTGGGTGTTGTGCCAGTGCACCCAGCTCAGGGTGGCCAGCTCGATGTCCTCGACGGTCTTCCATGGCCCAGGGCGGGCGGGTCCGTAGATCAGTTCGGACTTGTAGTAGCCGTTGACCGTCTCGGCGAGCGCGTTGTCGAAGCTGTCACCGACGGTCCCGATGGAGGGCACCGCACCGATCTCGGCCAGACGTTCGCCGTAGCGGATGGACGTAAATTGCGACCCGGCGTCAGAGTGACACCGTAAGCCGCTCAACGTGTTTCCCCTCGACCAGCGAGCCATCTCGATCGCATCGAGCACCATGGTGGTCCGCATGTGCGAGGCGACCCGCCAGCCCACGATCATCCGACTGAAGGCATCGGTGATGAAACAGACATAGGCGACCCCGGCCCACGTCGGCACGTAGGTCAGATCAGTGACCCACAGTTGATTCGGTGACGTCGCGGTGAAGTTGCGACACACCAGATCGGGATGGCGTGGCGCACCCGGATCGGACTTGGTGGTGCGGACCGGTTTGCCGCGACGCACCCCGTGTATGCCGGCCGCGCGCATCAGGCGCCCGACCTGATCACGGCCGACGTCGTGCCCGCCACGGCGGGCGGCCTTCCACAGCTTGCGCGTCCCGTAGACCCGGTAGTTGTCGTCCCAGAGCGCCACCAGGGCTGGGCCCAGCTCGGCGTCGCGACGCGCCCGTGCCGACGGGGGCCGGGTTTTGGTGTCGTAGTAGGTGCTCGGGGCCAACGTCACCCCTGCGGTGCGCAGGACGGCGATGATGGGCTCGACCCCGAACTCCTCGCGATGGGAGTCGATGAAGTCGACTATTTCTTGTGTTGGCGGTCGAGCTCCGCGCCGAAGAAACTGGCCGCTCGTTTCAGGATCTCGTTGGCGCGCTTGAGTTCTCGGTTCTCCTGCTCAAGCTGCTTGACCCTTGCCGACTCCTGCGTCGAGACCCCTGGTGCGTATCCGTCGTCGATGTCGGCCTGACCCACCCAGCTCCGTACCGACTCCACGCCGTAGCCGAGCTGGCGGGCCACCCGCGATACCGTTCCCTGCTCGGTGCCTAATTCTGCGCGCAAGGCGCGGACCATCCGCACCGCAGCGGACTTCTCCTCGGGGCTGTATCTGCGGCTGGTCGGCTTCTTTCCCGATGACGGTTCCGTGGGCATCCCTGCATCCTCGTTTCCAAGGTCAGGAGTCTCCGGGATTTCCAGGGCGATTCAGTGTCCTGCGGCGGATCCCATCCGCATACCGGTCGGCAATGCGCAGCGGTGGGATCGGACCAGTGCGCCGCGGAATCGGCGGTGTCTGCACCGGCGGCGGGCTCGGCAGACGGCGCAACGCTGGCCGGGTTGGGGGCGTCGCCAGGTGTGCGAACTTCTGCCGGATCTGCTCGGGCGTCAGGATGCGCCACACAGCAATCCAAACCGCATCCGGGTCGCATTTGCATTCCCACTGCTCCGGGTTCTCCTTCGTCGGTGCGGGGTATGGATGATGGCCTACGAGCCTGTGACGCTCCGCCCACGCCGTGACGCTGTAATCACCGTCTGGCGGGGCACCGGTCGGGCACTGTCCCTCGTTCACCGGACGATTCCCAGAAGACATCGCAATACTCCCGAAAGATCGGGCCTCCGTTCAGGGAGGCGCTCTTGCTGTCACCGGTTGGTGTCAGCCGCTTCGTCATCCGAGCCACCCACGAGCGTGGGGTTGGCGCGCCGTCCAGTCGGAGCTTGGCGACGGCAACTCATGAAGCACACTCAATCTACACGAAATCCTGCTACGGGCGAATGTCCTGAGGCACGACGGATGCCGATATGCCGGGCGCCCAATCTGTAAAACGCTGTGTGCATTAGGAGTCAACCCCACGCTCGTATGCCTCTTCCCTGGCCCCAAATGATCACTGAAGGATTCGACGCACCAGTTTTCCTGAGCTGGCGAACAATCGAGTTGATTCAGTGAAGCTGCGGAAGACTTGAGCGGCGTACTGCTCGTCGGCGAAGGACGTCGTGCTGTTCCCGAGTGTCGGGGATGCGCGGGTTAGCGCGAAACTTCTTGGTCCCGACCCGCAGTTCCTCCATGTGCTTGACCGCGCTCCTGTAGTCCAAGCCATCGTTGTCGATCAGCCAACATCCGATCACAGTTCCGGTGCGGCCCTTGCCGCCCCAGCAGTGGACATACACGACCTTGCCGGCGTCGAGCTCGCTTCGAATGTGCTCCACGATATGGTCGTAACCACTGTCGTCGGGGAGGACGTTGTTGTCGCGGATACCAAACCGATGGTGACTCGGCACCGGCAGCCCAGCGTTCTCGGCCGCTTCGACCAACAGCTTCGGCTCGTAAGGACGCGACATTTCGCCGGCTTCGGTGAGATCCACGAACGAGTCGATACCGGCCTCGACAAGAATGCGAACCTTCTCCTTTGCCATCTCGTTCGAAAGCGAGCCTGGGTACTCACCAGCCAGTAATCGACCGAGTTCCACCCACCACGCGTGAATGATCTCGTCATGCGGCCAGGATGGTGTTGCATTTTGAAAGTTGGTTTCTGTCATGGTGTTAGCTCCAATCGTCGATAATTGCGCGAACTGAGGGATGGATGCTGCCGTAGCCGACAACCCGTATATCCAAGCCGGCGTGTTCCACGATGGACAGCGCGCGTCTCATCGCGTCGTCGATCCAGGCGTCAGCATTGCCGAAAGCTCCGCCACCTAGACGGGTTAGCAACACCGTGCTCGAGCCGCCCGTGGCGGCCTGCTCCGCCGCCGCCAGCAGGGTCGCTTCGTACGCGGCCTCAAGAACGAGGCGTGCGAACGGCTCCCATGCAAGCTTTGGGACCGACGAATAGGCCACCGGCAGCGCGGAGCAGAACGCTTGGGAGACGATGCGCCGTGGGCCCTGTGCCACATCAGTGACCTCGACATTGCGGTGCAAACCAATCGCGAGTTGTCCCCGCAAGCTGTCTCGATGGTCGTCGGGCGCATTCAACAGCACGCTAGTAATCGCACCGAGGCCCTCCTCGGTGCACAGCGCGTAACCGTTTCTCATCGTCCATAGAGCGCTGACCGGTTGTCTGAGTTCCGATGAGAGCGCGTTGCCCAAATGGGCCAGCGCGTCAAGCTGTCGGTCACCGGTCTGGCCGATTCCAACTCCGACCGGGACGCAGTAGTTCCGGTAGATCGTGGCGGCGCCGGCCGCAATCGCGCACGCTGGGCCCTGCGTGTGGTCGTACGCGTACCCCGCGACGCCGTCCTCGGGTCGCACGCTAGGCCCGGTCATTTCCAGCAGGTTGAACTGGGACGCGACTTGAAACAGCGCTCCGGCGAATTCGGGCTCGGCGTGTAGTGCTCTGGCGTCGCCGACGAGCGATTTCACGGTGCTGCGTTGTGCTACAGGCACCTTCACCCTTGATCGCAGCTCAGCCAGGGTAGGCATGGACAGGTCTCCGCAGGCGTATCGCTTGTTGTTGACCGTCGACACCAATTCGCTGCCCTCTACGCGCAGGCGGCTTTGTGTCGATGCGTAGTCGCCCTCGCGGAAGCCGGTGAGGCGTTCGAACCAGTCGCTCATGCTGGCCCCTCGTCAACGAGAACGGCGCCCTCGTGAGTGATCACATGCATCTGCCGCAGACCGCCCGGTTCCAGGTTCCAATTGATCACCTCGAGGAACTGGTAGCGCAACTCGATGTGGAATCCGCCGTTCATGTGCGGTACCGGAAACCACACACTGCAGTGGGGTAGCTCGTGCAGGATCTCCACCGACGGGTACCGCAGGGTATAACGCGGAATCCGGTTGCCGAATAGCTTGCCGACGCGGCCATCGATGACCTCGTTGAGGTGGGCATTGATCTCGTCGATCCGGTGAGGTGCGAGTGGTGAAGGCGAAGGTTTCAGCAGTGTACGTAATACATAGGGCTGATCGTGCTCTGCTGCAACGTCGAATGCAGTGCGGCCCTTGGCATCTCGCAATGACCTCAGGGCACCGCGCTTGATCAGAGTGTCGGCGACCTCAGCCGGCGCGCCATGCCAGGCCGCCTGATGCAGGACTGTAAACCAGGTTTTGCCGCCTGGGCGCCACTGGTGGGGGAGTACCACCTTGTCCTCATGGAGGAGCTTGATCACCGCGTGCCAGTCGCCGGCCTTAGCTCTATTAGCGAGACAGTGGCCTGCATCCAAAGTGGACTTGGGAAGAAGTGCCGCGTCGAGCACCCCGGGCCACGGGACAGTATTCGTTACGAGGTTCTGGTAGAACGTCATCGGATCATCTCCTCTCGCGAGTAGTGTTTTGCGCGCATGTGCGCTAATTAAGTGATCAGTGTAGACCAATGGTCCGACAAGCGCTAGATCCCCCGCCCGTGAGAAGGTGCGCCCGAGTGGATCGGGCAGGACAAGCGCGCGAAACATGGCGGCTCAGAAGGCTTGAGCGCAGCCTGTATATTGCGTATTATCGCGCTAAATCTCCGAAGCGAACTCTAGGGTACCGATATGAAAGCGTGGCGTGACAGCAAGGGGCGCACCCTACAAGAGTTCGTCCGCCCGTCGGTGGCAGTTGACACCGCGGTGCTGTCCTTGGACCCCGCCCTCGGGCTGGTGGTGCTTGAGGTGCGCCGACCAGATGGGCCGGGTTGGGCGCTGCCGGGCACCTTCCTGCACAAGCGCGAGACACTGGCTGACGCCGTTGACCGGTCACTGCGTGATAAAGCCAATGTCCGTGGGCTGCAGCCACGCCAGCTGCACGTGTTCGACGACCCTGATCGCGATCATCGCGGATGGGTCCTGTCGGTTGCGCACGTGGACGTCGTGCGGCTGGACCGGCTTGCGTCGCGCTTCGCCGAGACCACCAGGCTGATGCCGGCGGCGGCACCTGGACGCCTCAGCTTCCCCGACCACCGCAAAATCATAGAGCGCGCCGTCGACTACTTGCGGGTTCGCTACCGACGCGAGCCCGATCCCGACCAGCTGCTGGGCGACGAATTCACACTGCGCGAACTACGGCTGGCACACGAAGCGATTGCAGGTGGAGCGCTGATGCGTGACGCGTTCCGCCGCACGATGCAACCCCACCTCGTTCCAACCGGCATCCCGATCACCGCCGGCAGAGGCCGTCCCGCCGAGCTGTTCCGTCGCCGGGACAGCCCACGATCACGGCGTCGTTAACGTAGCGGGCGCGCCACCCGGCTCAACCGAGATTGTCAGACGGCAGGCAAAGCGATGTGCTTACGATAACCGTCCCGAAGTCGCAAGGTGCACAACTGACGCGTGGGCGTCACTCCTCTGATAAAGACGCGTTCAGGTCGCTGACAATCTGGACTGCGTTTAGCGCATCGCCATAGAGGAAGGTGCCGCTCTCAGAGGTAGGCCGGACTTCGGCGAGGCGTAATTCCATACCGAGTTCGCAAGATCTCGAAGTCCTCAGCGAAACGACGGTAACCCTCGTAATACGCTATCTCACGCCATATTTCGCGACCCTCATGTCGCAGTACGGTCCAATGTTCGTCGTCACGCTCTTCGAAGTCCCAGTCTATGACCAGCCGGTCGCCCTCAAGATCTGGCAGCTGACTGGCTTCGGCCAACTGCGTCGTGTACGCCCGTCGCAAAAACGACTCGCGAGCTTCGAATTCTGGTAATGCTTCTCGCGCTCGCTCGCTACCCGATGCTGCGGCGGCTTCGGTCTGTGCCTTCGACGGTTAGGGAACGATGAGAAGCATCCGCTCGCAGTCGGGGCAGCAGACGTCTAGTAGGTCCGAGTAGTGCTCTTCGTGCTCAGCTCCCAAGCCTTTCCAGCCGCATGAAGGGCATGTCAGTGGGACATCGCGGCTGCTGTCGTAGTCCCAAAACTCCACATACCTAGCACTCATGCTCGTCCCCTGAGTCGACGACCTTGTCCACGTTTCTTCACTTCGAGGCTATCGACCGGGTACGACAAGGAGCTGCTATCGCCGCTGCCGTTCCTTCATCGTGCGGCACAGTTCCTCCGGAGCAGTCGTTGCGTTGCCGTAGGCAAAGGCTTGACGTGTCATACCCGCGTGCAAAGCTGGCAACGACGAAGCCGGTCAACGGGAGGGAAGAATGAGCAGTCAATCCGCGTCAGGTCGCCTCACACGCGATTTCCTCAAAGCCGTCGATTACGCGATGGATAAGCACGGCACGCAGACCCGCAAGGGCAACAGCGAGATCCCTTACCTGGGACACCTCCTGACGGTGGCCGGCTTGGTAATTGATGCCGGCGGGACGGAGAAACAGGCCATCGCAGCGTTGCTGCACGACGCCGCGGAGGACCAGGGCGGTGAAGAAACGTTGGCCGAGATCCGCAATAAGTTCGGCGACGGCGTCGCACAGATCGTTAAAGAATGCAGCGACACGTTCGAGATGCCGAAGCCGCCGTGGCGCGAACGGAAGCAGAAGTACATCGACCACCTGCCCGAGGCGTCTGATGACGCCCTGCTAGTCTCGCTGGCCGACAAGTTGCACAATGCACGCGCAATCCTCCGCGATTTCCGAGATGTCGGCGAGGACGTGTGGAACCGCTTCAACGAGAAAGACCCGCAACAGCATTTGTGTTACTACCGCGCCCTACTCGACGTCTACAAGAAGCGAGGGTGCCATAAGGGGATGGTCGTCGAGCTTCAAGATGCGATCGACGCGTTGGAACATGCGATCGGACAATCCGTGACCGGGACCTAAACCAAAACGGGTTTCAGCTGCTCGGCGTAGCTGTGGACCGTGTTACCCGAAAAGAGATTTCGTGTCGTCGCCCTCGCCGAGCAGGTAGCCGGCATGACCGGGGTGTGCTCCCTGAGATCGACGATGTCGACGCCGGGATCGCGTCGCCCTCATCACCGAAGGGCACGAATCGGCCAGCGTCGCGTCAGGGTGCCAGGGCTCGACTGGCCATCGTGTACATCGGGCGCTGCATGCCGTTGGCGGCACCATCAGCCAGTGCGACGCCGAAGACGGGCTACTTGGTCGACGTCCGCTCACCGAAGGAAACCGAGGAGTGAGGGAAAGCGTCACGCCGGCAAGCCGACACAGCCGGACCCCGAGTCGAAGCTTCGCGACGGTATCTCATGAAGCACCCTCAGTTCAGATCAGGTCCACGTCGCGCTGGGTGGTCTGGTTTTGCGCTGTTTGGACAAACACGTTGAGCGTGGCGATGGGCCGCATGTCCTCGACGGTGCGCGCGCCGAGGGCGGAGTGAGCCGAACCATCCCGAAGTCCCGGCTATGGTTGGAACGGACTACCTTTGCGGCCCCTCAAATCGATAGGCGATCTCAACCTGCGGTGTCGCCATCGGGTTGCACAGCTTGGGGGTCGTCCTCAGACAACGGCTCCAACCCTCCCGCCTCCCGCAAGATATTGAGAGCACCCAGTGGATCGTCGGGGAGCACGTGATAACTCAATCCAGCCTGGTGCGGAGTATCCGTCATGGTCCCTATCATAGGTTCCCTGTCGCCAGATTCCGCCCGACAGACAGAACGATCGAACACGTCTGTCGAACAAGCTAGTACCGCCGTTCCCACGGGGCTGAAGCTAGCAATCGCCGCCCTGTACCACGAGGCCGCAAGATTCCATCCCAAAGTGAGGCTAGACACCCTCGTCCGGGAACAGGCAAGGCAGTCAAATAGATTCACGGTGTCACGGACTGCCAGGGGTCATCTCAGTTGTACGCAGTACTTCCCTCAACCGGATGCGTCGTACTGACGATCTTGGCGATGCAGTGGTCCCGATCGAATCCCTTATCCCTGCACCACGCCAGCGCACCCGCGGAGTTGCTAAAGGCTATGTCCGCCACGGTGACCCAGTAGCCCGGGGAGAACGTCGACCAGTCACTCGACCAAAGCAGCCTCGCCCCGTACCGCTGCCGCAACTCCTGATGATCTTGCAGTATCGCGGCGTTATCCCACACCTTGCCTTCGGCAAACTTGCCGAGTTGCTTCGAACTCAGTTGCGGCACCCAGCGATCCGCCAACTGAGCGGTCACCGACGAGCGGTCGCCACTAGCGATTTGTTGCAGCTGAGCGGCGGGATCCTGGACAGTGGGGGCCGCCGTGCTCCGCGAGGTTGTCGAGGGCGACCCTGTGTCGTAGGGGTTCGAGCTGGGCGTCGCGTATGCGGTGGTCGGCAACGTTGTGTTGTCGGGTTCGGACTTTTGATTGACGAGCGCGATTATCGTCACACCCATAACAACCACCACCACCGCCGCCGCGACCGCGATAATGATCGGCACTGCAGAACTTCTCGAACGTTCCTCCGTAGCTGGGTAACTCACCACAGCCTCGGGACCCGTTGTCGGAGCACGGTATTGCGCATTGTAGGGCGGAGGACCACTAGGCGCGCCGACATTTCGAGGAGGAGGAGGAGGCACGTTGCGGGGAGGAGGTATGTACTCGTCAGCCGGCATCGTTCGCGCGGCGCGCGGCGCGGTCGGTACATCTGTCAGCGCGCGCGTGGCGGCCCGTCCCAGCGCTCCGGCGCTGCCGTAACGGTCATCCGGCTCTTTCGCCATGCCGCGAGCGATGACGTCGTCAAGGGATGCCGGAACTCGGGGATTCACCTCACTCGGCCGCGGAGGTGGCGCCGAAAGGTGACCCGCAAGGACCTGCTCGCTGGGTCCGGGAAACGGCTTGCGGCCGGTTAACGCTTCGTAGAGGACGCACGCCAGCGCGTAGGTATCGACAGCCGAAGTTGCTTCCTGGTCGCGGAATCGCTCCGGTGCCATGTAGTCGAAACTGCCGATGTGATAACCCGTCATGGTCAGGTGGGTGTCACCTCGGTTTTCGGCGATACCAAAGTCCACTAAATACGCGAAATCGTCTGGGGTAACGATGATGTTCTGCGGTTTGACGTCACGATGGATCAGCCCTTCGGCGTGGGCAGCGTCCAAAGCTGCCGCGACCTGCCGAACGATATCGACAGCCCGTTGCGGTTCAAGGGCTCTCGTTTTCAGCATCTCGTGCAGGGTCTGACCCCGAACCAGTCGCATGTCGATGTAGAGCGTGTCGTCAATCTCGCCCCAGTCGTGGATCGGGATGACGTGCGGCTCTTGCAGGACCGCTGCCGCGCGAGACTCACGCAGGAACCGCGTCCGGAAAGTGTCGTCCTGTGCGTACTGATCGGCGAGCACCTTCAGGGCGACGGTCCGGCGCTTATCGGTGTCGTATGCCTCGTACACCTCGCCCATGCCGCCTTTGCCGAGCATACGGTCGATGCGGTATTTACCGAACGTCCCGCCGACGAGCGACTTCACGAAACCCCCTTTTCTCGCTTCGGCAAGTATCCGCTGAGTGAATCCGGCTCGCAGAGTTTTGACGAGGAACATTGGTAGCTGAGTAATGACGGCCGACGATCGAGCGCGGCAGTGGTCAACGGGTAGGTTTGCGGCATGCCAGCAGACGAGCCGACGATCCTGGCCACCAGCGGTGGGCTCAAAGAGGGGCAGCGCATCCGTTGGGAATTCAGCGCGCTGACTGAGCATGCGGTGGATCTGGCGGGGGTTTCCGGGCGAGCGCCGCGCGTCTGTTTTCTCGCCACCGCACAGGGCGATAGCCCGACGGCGGTGTTCCACCTCTATTCCGCGGCGCAGGAGCGTGGTTTCCACGCGTCACACGTTTCCTTGGTTCCGATGCCCAACGTTGAGGACATCACCGCCCAACTGCTGAGCAGCGATGTGGTGTGGGTCTGTGGCGGCAGCGTCGCGGCTCTGCTTGCGCTGTGGCGACTGCACGCGGTTGACGTCGCGATGGCCTCGGCTTGGCAGGCCGGTGTCGTCCTGACCGGGGTCTCGGCGGGCTCGATCTGTTGGCACGTTGGGGGAACAACCGATTCCTATGGGCCGGAGTTGCGTCCGGTGACAGACGGGCTCGGCTTGGTGCCGTATTCCAACGGCGTGCACTATGACTCGGAATCCCAGCGGAGACCCCTGTTTCACCAGCTGATCGCCGAGGGAGTCATTCCGTCGGGGTATGCCACCGACGACGGCGTCGGCGTGATCTATCGTGGTACGACTTTCGCCGGTGCCGTAGCGGAAAACCGAGATGGTGGAGCGTATTTCGTAGAAAGTAAAGCCGGCGGCGCCGCGAGCGAGGTTGCGCTCGATGTCGTACGCCTTTAGCCGACGGGGTTTCAGGCGTGCAATCTGCGCCCGTGATGGGTAAGAGGTATCCATGAGCGAAGGTGTGCAAACCGGAACGATCACCACGCAGGTACCGGCACGGCTGGACCGACTGCCCTGGTCGCGGTTTCACTGGCGCGTGGTTGTGGGATTGGGCGGCGTCTGGATTCTCGACGGGCTCGAGGTCACGATGGTCGGCAACGTGTCGGCGCGCCTCACGGAAAAGGGCAGCGGCCTCGACCTCGACGCCGCGGACATTGGCATGGCGGCCGCGATCTATATCACCGGAGCATGCCTGGGCGCACTGTTCTTCGGTCACCTGACGGACCGCTTCGGACGGCGCAATCTGTTCGTGTTGACCCTGGTGGTGTATCTGACCGCCACCGTTGCCACCGCATTCGCCTTCGCGCCTTGGTATTTCTTCCTCACCCGTTTCTTCACCGGCGCGGGCATCGGGGGCGAATACGCCGCCATCAACTCGGCGATCGACGAGTTGATCCCCGCCCGCGTGCGCGGTCGTGTCGACCTGGTGATCAACGGGACCTACTGGCTTGGGTCGGCCCTTGGCGCAGCCGGCGCACTGGTGCTGTTGAGCACGTCAAACTTTCCGGCCAACATCGGATGGCGTCTGGCCTTCGGCATCGGCGCCGTTTTCGGGATTTTCGTCCTCGTTGTGCGGCGCAACGTTCCCGAGAGTCCGCGTTGGCTGTTCATTCACGGGCGCAACGAGGAAGCCGAAGAAGTGGTCGGCGACATCGAAGCGGAAGTACAGGCGCAAACCGGCGAACCGCTACCCGAGCCGCACGGGAAGCCGCTGAAAATCAGGCAGCGCGAGACGATTTCGTTTGTCGAGATCGCCAAGGTGGCATTCAAGCTCTATCCGCGGCGCGCGGTGCTGGGACTTGCATTGTTCATCGGGCAGGCGTTCCTGTACAACGGCGTGACCTTCAACCTCGGCACGCTGTTGAAAGGGTTTTACTCGGTCACTGCCGAGATGGTGCCGCTGTTCTTCATCCTGTGGGCGCTGAGCAATTTCCTCGGCCCACTGATCCTCGGGCGGCTGATGGACACCGTCGGCCGGAAACCGATGATCGCGACTTCCTACCTGGGCTCGGCGGTCCTAGCGGTTGTGCTCGCGGTGCTGTTCATGAATCAGACCGGCGGTGTCTGGCTGTTCATCGCGGTGCTTGCCGCGACGTTCTTTCTGGCCTCGACGGGTGCGAGTGCGGCCTATTTGACCGTCAGCGAGATCTTCCCGATGGAAACCAGAGCGCTGGCGATCGCATTCTTCTACGCGGTGGGAACGGCGATCGGCGGAATCACCGGGCCGTTGTTGTTCGGCGAGTTGATCAATTCGGGCCAGCGCGGTCAGGTGGTCTGGTCCTTCCTGATCGGGGCGGTGGTGATGGCGATTGGTGGCCTGGTGGAGATCTGGCTCGGCGTCGCGGCCGAACGTCGGCCGCTGGAAGAGCTGGCACTGCCCCTGACCGTGGCCGAAGCCGAGGGCCGGGAGGACGAGCGTCACCCGTAACGTTGCACGCGTGGCAGCGCAGAAGCCCCAGTCTCGGCTTTCAGTTCAGGATTGGCTGCAAGCCGGTTACACGCTGCTCGCCGAGCAGGGAGTACGCGCGCTGAAAGTCGAAACCCTCTGCCAGCAGGTGGGTGTCACCCGGGGCAGCTTCTACTGGCATTTCGAGGACATGGACAGCTACCGGGCCGCGCTCGTCGAATCGTGGAACACGTTTTTGGAACAAGACCGTCTTTCGCGGGACGAACTCGACGCGTTGCCACCCCGAGAACGGTTATCCGCCATGATGACTGCGCTGACCAGCCCGCAGCACTGGATGCTGGAACGCGCGATGCGCGAATGGGCGCGCACCGACCCCGTCGCCGCCACCAATATCCGCGCAGCCGACCGGCGCCTGCTTCGCTCCGTTTCCAAGGCCTACGCCGACTACGGCTTCAGCTCTACCGACGCCAAGCTGCGCGCAGACCTGACCTTCGCCGCCGGAATCGGGCTGCTGCATCTCGCCGGCTCGGCCGCTGAGGCGCAACAGGCGGCCCAACGCGAACAATTCCTCGATCTCATGCTGGCCGATCCGAAGTAGCCCGTCGGGCTGCCTTGACAGGTGGGCCGTCGAGCGTGGGGTGTAGGTACGAATTCCACATCGCTTTGCATCCATAGCGCCCACGTTGGGCGAGCAGCGACAACGCACACCAAATTGCCGACTCATGACGCTAGCCGCCTTGACAGGTGGGCGTAATAACCGCGTATCCTACACAGTGTCGGAAATTCCTACACAGTGTCGGAAACAGGGGGGCCGCATGATCGGGATCCGCGAGTTGATGTCATTGCCGCAGGTCACAGCGGCCGAAGACTACGGTTTCTTCGGCCCCGATTCGGTGACGTGGAAGGTGTGGAGCTATCCGACCTCGCTGACCGTAGGCTTTCAGCGCTCCGTGGTAATTGAAGAGCTCGACCCCGCGTTGGTGGCGGCAGTCGATAAGACCAGCGAAATATACAAACGTCCCCGCACCCGCTACGACCGGACGTTGCGTTACTTCGCGATGGTCGCTTTCGGCGACAGCCGATCCACCGTGCAGGCAGCCGATGTGCTGGTGAAGATTCACTCGAAGGCGGTCGGGACCGACGAGGTAACCGGCATCCGCTACGACGCGAACGACCCGGCGTCGCAGTTGTGGATCCACCTCACGGCGTGGCACTCCATTCTCGTCGCGTACGAGAAGTACGGGCCCGGCAAGCTCTCGCCGGAGGAGGAGAAGCAGTACTGGTCCGAGTGCGCGCTGGCTGCTGAACTGCAAACCTGCGATCCCGCCGACGTGCCGGCTACCCGCGAGGGTATCCGGCGATACTTCGACGAAATGCGGCCCCAGTTGCGGGGTTCCGACATCGCCAAGAAAGCGATGAACCACCTGTTGCGCGCCGAGGTGATGCTGCCGCCGATGCCGGCACCGCTGCGGCCCGGCTCCCTGGTGATCGCCGCATTCCTGCGGCGCGGGACGCTGGCCACGATGCCCAAGTGGATGCGCCAGATGTCCGGTCTCCCAGTCAATCCCGTGCTCGACGCGGCGGTGGTCCCAGTATTGCGCGCTGCGTTCAAGGCGGTCAGCATGAGCACGCGGTTCCAGCTGATGCTGTTGCAGCTGCTCTCACCCACCACCGTCGCGGTCGCCGCTCCGGTGCTGTGCTCCGTTCCTGCTCATAATCCGGTGACCACCACGCCGAGCCTGGCCCAGGCTCAGCTCGGTTTCGATGCTCCCGCGGTGGCGCACAAGCAGTTCCGTGACCGCCAGAAGGCCAGGGTGTTCGATGAGGGCGTGGCTCCCAGCAACGAAGGCATCATCGAGTCTCAGCCGATCCTCGGTTCTGTGGTGTGACCCCGCGCAGCGCCCCAAGCGACCGTCAACGGGCCGAACACCTTGGCCCGCAGCGCCGTCGACCTCAGGTCCTCGACACAGCACTCGAGATCGCCGCCGCCGACGGGGTTTCCGCGGTCACCATGGGAGCCATTTCGTCGCGCATGGGCGTGAGCCGCCCGGTCGTTTACGACTGCTACAGCGGTCGGGGTGAGGTGCTGCGGGCCCTGCTCGATCGCGAGACCGACGTAGCACTCAACGCGCTGCTGGCGATCCTGCCGCCGCTGAAGACGACTTCGGTGGAGCAGATGTTCGTCGACGGGTTCCGATCCCTCCTCGACGACGTCAAGCGGCGCCCCGCGTCCTGGCGGATCATCTTCGCCAACGACCCCGAACCGCTGCTCGCCGAGGCGATCTCGCTCGGTCGACGCCGAATCGGCGAGCAGGTCGCCACGGTGATGCGCCCGCTGTTCGAACGATGGCAGGTCGACGAGATCGACAGCGTCGCTCCGGTACTCACCGAAATCTTCGTCGGCATGTGCGAAACCGCCGCGCGGATGATGCTCGAGCAGCCGGAGGAGTGGTCGCCAGATGCGCTCGCCGACATCGTCGGCCGTGCTGCGTATCGCGCTTTGCGGGCGCGCGCAGGCTGATTCGTCAGATCATCGCGATCGGAGAGATCTTCGCGCCGATTGCGAGCGCACCGGCCAACTCGCAACTCATGTCGTAGTCGAACACCACGTGCCCCGCGGCGATATCCACGTCACGCTTGAAGCGCTGCATGGGATTTGACAGGAACTGCGCGCTGGCACCGGACGCCTCTAGCAGATCGGCGATGATCGAGCGGGATTCGCGCACCGTGTGGGCAGCCGCCAGTCGTGCGTCGGCGCGTACCGACCGGGTGACACGTGTGCCGTCGGTGACGAGTTGCTCTATGCCGTCAGCGGTTTCGTGGATCAGCGCCCGCAAGGCCCGTAGCCGCACCCGGGCATTAGCCAGCCTGATCTGTGCGGACGGCTGATCTTTCTGTGCTACGCCGCTATATGCCAGCACTCGGGCGCCAAGCCGTTCGGCGAAGAGTTCGGTCACTCGTTCGGCGGCCCCGAGCACCGGCATCGATGCGACCAGGGCGAGGGCGGGAACCATCGGCCACCGGTAGGTGGCCACCCCGTGCGCACGCGCGCCGGGCGATGTGCCGCCGTAGATGTCGGCGACCGCGACAATGCGGTGCTCGGGTATGAAGGCGTCGGTGACGACGACATCGTGTGAACCGGTGCCCCGCATGCCCGCGGTGTGCCAGACATCGTCGACCGTGACCTCGCCGGCGGGCACCACCACGAGTGCCGGGTCGATCCCGTCGGTGCGCTCGATGAGCGCCCCGACGATCACCCAATCCGCATCCATCGAGCCCGTCGCCCACGACCACCGACCGGTCAGGCGCACGCCGCCGTCGGCCGGGCTGCCACGACCGGTTGGGGCCAGCGGAGCGGGTGCCAGTACCGGACCCGACGCGAACACTTCCTCTTGCAGCCGTGGATCGAACAACGACAGCATCCAGTTGTGCAGCGCATAGAAACCCAGCGTCCACGCGCTCGACGCGCATCCGTGCGCCATCCGCCGAATCGGTTCCAGCAGTTCGGGAAACGATGCTTGGATACCGCCGAACCGGGCCGGGAGCAACAGCCGAAACATGTCGGTCTGCCGGAACTCGCTGATCGTGTCCGCGGGCAACCGGCGCAGCCGTTCGGCCTCCTCCGCGCGCTCTGCCAACCGCGCGACGAATTCGTCGGTGATTCCGTGCGTTGGACGGCTCTCGACCAGAGGCATGCCGTTACCGCACCATACTATTTAGTATGTAGACGATCCGTGCCCCAAGTGTCGCCCGTCAAAATGCCGACGATGACCTATGATCTTTAGATCGCAAACCGCACGCATGAGAGAAGGTGCCTTGCTTCGTAAGGTGCGCATTGCCCGACTGACGTCGGTTGCAGCCAGTGCGTTGTTCTTGTTCGGCTGGTCTGCAATCGCTATAGTCGGGGCGCCTGCGTCGGGCACTGGGAGTCCACTGCTGTTCACACCGCGCGCCACACTTTCGGACGCGCATCCGGCCGTCTATCAGCAGTGCACGGTCGTCGATGGTCGACGGTATTGCCGGCACTGACCGGTCGTTTCGGCGTCGACAACTGACTTAAGCGTTGTCGGTCGGTCGGGGACAACAAATTTGTCGGTGGGCCTGAGTAGCTTGCGGGCATGAGTAGTTCCAGAGCCAACGGGAACAGCGGGATCGGCGGGTTGCTGGGGCTGCTGTTACTCATCGGCGCCATTATCAAGTTCATCTGGTGGATTCTTGGGGCGTTGGTCCTTGTCGGCCTCTTCTTCCTCGGACGTGCGATTGCGCGGTGGTACCGCATCCGCGCGGCTGAATTCGCGCGGTATCGGGATGCGGTCGCTGCGCGCGCCGACGAGCAGCACCGCTGGGTGTTGCAGGGCGACGACCGCGGGATCTACGGCATCGAAGGAGCCAAACTCATGCACTTTCTGTATCCGGCGCTGGACGTGGCCAAGCGCCCGATCACGCGGTCCAGTCGGGGACCCTGACGGCGTGAGGGGCGCCGAAACGGCCCGATTGTTACCATCGCGCGGTGAGCGATCCGGTGTGGTCTGGCCTGAAGCGCCCAGTTACCAGGCGCGACATCTTGAGATACGCCGGTGTCGCACCGGCCATACTGGGCGCGGTGCTGATCGACCCCCCACGTGCGTCGGCGGGCATTGCCGGGATGGCGGTCTTCCTGGACCCGGGCCACAACGCCGTGAACGACGCTTCTACCGCCCGGCAAGTCCCCAACGGCCGGGGCGGCACGAAGCAGTGCAACACGTCGGGGACCGCAACCAACAGCGGCTATACAGAGCATGCGTTCACCTGGGATGTGGTCGCGCGGATTGCGGAGGCGCTCAACGGGCTGGGCGTGCGCACCCAACTGTCGCGAAGCGACGACAACTCCGCGGGACCCTGTGTCGATCAGCGGGCCGCGCTGGGCAATGCGATGCGGCCGGACGCGATCGTGAGCATCCACGCCGACGGCGGACCCCCCTCCGGGCATGGCTTCCACGTGAACTACTCCAGCCCGCCGCTCAACGACGCCCAATCCGGCCCCGCGGTCCAGTTGGCGCATACGATGCGCGACGCGTTGGCCGCGTCAGGCCTGCAGCCGGCCAACTACATCGGGTCCGACGGACTGTATGGTCGCGCCGACCTCGCCGGCCTGAATCTGGCGGAGTACCCGGCAGTTCTGGTCGAGCTCGGCAATATGCGGAATGCGGAGGATGCGGCAAAGATCGAAAGCGCCGATGGCCGGGCGCAATACGCCGCCGCCGTCGTCAAAGGGATCACGGCGTATCTGACTGGCAAAGCCCCGACCGGCTAGCAGGGGTGCGTTGACAGCGAATGGTGCGGTACCGCATCGTCAACTCACGATGACAGCGATTCGCCGCAGCAACCCGGTGGTGTGCCGACTGTGACGCGCACTGGGAAGCCCGGTGGGCGGCACAGCGTCGCGCCCCGCCGCCGGCGAGGCTGGCATCCGGGACGCGTGACCGCGATTCTCGCAACCCTGGTTGTGATGGCCGCGATCGTGACGCTGTCCGCCGTGTACGCCTACGACCACGCACCACAACCTTCGACGAGGCCGTCGGTCACCTCGCCGTTGAGCTCGCCGCCCGCGACGCCGGTGGCGTCCCCGCCACAAGCGCCACCGCAGGCGTCGCCACCGCAGGCGTCGCCGACCGGCCAGTTGGTAGCGGAATTCGCCCAATTGGAAGCCAGGCTCAATGCCAAGGTGGGCGTGGTCGTCAGCGCCCTCGGCAACGGGCAAACACCCACCACACTGGGGGAGTGGACGGAGGGACCGGCCTGGTCGACGATCAAAGTGCCGCTGGTCATCGCGGCCTACCGGCAGGAGAACCCGCAACAAATCACCGACAATATGAAGGCCGCGATCACCCAATCCGACACCCCGGCAGCCGAAAGAGTATGGGGGCAACTGGGTGAGCCCACCGTGGCCGCCCGAAAAGTTGAACAAGTCCTGCAGGAAAACGGCGACCCGACGGCGGTCGAGTACCGGAAAGTGCGGCCGGAGTTCACCTCTTTCGGGCAGACCAAGTGGTCATTGGCCAATCAGGTCCGGTTCATCGCGAGCGCTTTCTGCAATCGCGAGAACGACCCGGTATTCGCTCTCATGGGTCAGGTCATATCCAGCCAGAGTTGGGGGCTCGGGACCATTCCCGACACACAGTTCAAAGGCGGATGGGGACCGTCGCCGACCGGCAAATACCTTGTGCGACAGATGGGCATCCTCACCACTCCGACCGGCAAGATCGCGGCGGCTATCGCCGTGGAACCCGGATCAGGGCAATTTGCCGACGGCACCAAGGATCTCACCGAGGTGGCCACCTGGCTGTCCCAACACTTCGGGACGCTGCCCGCCGGGAAGTGCGGTGGCTGACCGGAACATCGTTGACGGGAAAGGCTAGGACACACGTCGGTCGTTTGCCGCATACTGTCCGTGCAATAGGAGGTGACGGTGGCTGCGACGGATCCACGTGTCGGCACGACATTCGGCAAGTACAAAATTATCGGCGTTGTCGGTAAAGGCGGAATGGGCGAAGTCTACGAAGCTCACGACAACGAGATCGGCAGAACCGTCGCGCTGAAGATCATCAAAAGTCAGTTCGCGGACGACCGCAGATTCCGCCTGCGTTTCGAGCGTGAGTCACACGCCGCAGCGAAGCTGCAAGAACCGCATGTCATCCCAATTCACGGATACGGCGAGATCGACGGCTGCCTGTTCATCGACATGCGTCTGGTCCGTGGCACCGACTTGCAAACCATGCTCGAAGAGCGGCCCCTCGATCCAGAGCGAGCCGTCGGCATACTCAATCAGGTCGCCGCGGCGTTGGACGCGGCACACGCCGAGGGCCTGATTCATCGCGATGTCAAGCCGCAGAACATCCTCGTCACACCGGCTGATTTCGCGTACCTGGTCGATTTCGGTATCGCTGAAGTGATCGGCGACACCCGCCTGACGCAGGTCGGCGCCGCTATCGGCTCCTGGGCCTACATGGCGCCGGAACGATTCGGCGACAGAGACCTCACCCCGGCCGTCGACATCTACTCGCTGGCATGTGTGCTCTACGAATGCCTGACGGGTGCGGCGCCGTTCGCCACCGGTAGCCATCAGTCGATCATCGCGGCGCACATCACGATGCCGCCGCCTCGACCGAGTGACACAAACCCGGGAATTCCGCCGGCCTTCGACGAGGTCATAGCTCGCGGCATGGCCAAAGAACCCGACGATCGGTATGGCAGCGCAGGCGCATTGGGGCGGGCGGCCACTCGCGCACTGCGAAGCATCGGCGGCACGGACGGCATGGGCGGCAGCCGCGGCACCGGCGGCACCGAAGTGCACATGCCGGACGCGGGGCCGACCCAGTACGCGCCGCGGCCGCAGGTACAGCCAAAACCGGCCGTCCCGCAATACTTCCCACCAACCGCACCGGTACACGCACCCGTACCCGCGCCCGTCGCTCACAGCGAAAAGGCCGACGGACCACGGTGGCTGGTGCCGACCGTTATCTTGGTCGCGGCGGCGCTGGTTCTCGGAGCGGTCGGCGTGATCATCGGTCTTGTCGCGAAGATGAATTCCACACCGGCAACCAGCGCCGAGACGACGACGTCCACCACATTCCCCGCGGCAAATTCAACCGGAACCCAGTTGCCATTCACTACGACGGAATCGCTCCCGAGCGGAAACATCCCTCCGCCGTATCTGACCGGTCCTGACGCGAGTCCGGACCGCAAAACTTGCGACACCTTTCAGCAGCCGGATAGGAGCGGATTCGGGACGCGCGCCGGGCGTGGCTCGGCCCGAACATCCTGCTTTTTCGCGAACTCCGTCTTGAACGCGTATTGGAGCCGATACGGCAATGCCAGCCTCGCGTCGCGAACCGTATCGGCGTCCGGAGCCGTGGCCTGCAACACCGTCCCGGGTGCCACCAATTGCGATCCGAGCAATAGTGCGAACTTTCTCATGCAGTGCGCCGGGGACGGCGCCAACCCGTGGATCAAGTGCACCGGTGGAAGCGAGGCGATCGTCTATCTCTGGTGAGTGCTCGCGCTAGATCAGGTGTGCGATCGCGGTCACGACGATCAGTGCCAGCGCGCTTATCCCAATGATGTAAACCTGGCGGCGTGGCGTGATTCGCGGCGGAAGTGGGCGATTGGCCAGGGTCCGCTCACGCTGCAAAGCGATCACGTAGGTGCACAGCGCAACTGCGGCCGCCAGCACCGTCGGGATCTGTGCCACCAAACCTTCGGAATAGTGCACGTTCTTGAGCGCCAGCAGCGCGCCATTAACTAGGAACGCGAACGATGTTCGGGTCCAGGCCAGTCGGGTCCGTTCGGCCTGTAGTCCCGAATCCGGCGTGTCCGTCGTCGTCGGCGGGGTCAACCCATGACCGCCTTCGCGATGACCAATCCGAGTGCGACGAGCCCGAGCACGATGAGGCCCACTGCGAGAAAGCCTGGCGTGGGGTGCCGGGGCATCGGCTCGCCGCGGCGCATGGCCTGATCCGCTTGCCGCCAGCGCACCAGCCCCGTTCCGCTGGTGACGATGGCCAGCGCAGCCAGCCCGATGCCGAGCATGCGGCGCGCGCCGGGGACCGTCAGCTCCGGTACCAGCTGCACCAGTGCGACCGCTGCGGCGAGCAATCCCAGCGAAGTGCGTTGCCAGGCAAGGAAAGTTCGCTCGTTGGCCAGGGTGAATCGGTAGTCGGGCTCGATCGCCGCTGGGCCCTCTGAATCTTCTGGGCCTTCAGGGCCGGCGGGTTTGGTGGTGTTGTTGGCCACAAGGCACATCGTAGATTCGCGTTCTGGGAAAATTGCATGATGACGCACGTGATTAACGCGTTGTTGTTCGACGTGCAAGGTACGGCGACGGATTTTCATTCGACGGTGTGCGGCGAAGCGCAGCGGATCAGCGCCGGACGGTACTCGGACGTCGATTGGCCGGAACTGGTAACACGTTGGCGCGCAGGCTATTTCGACGCATTGGAGTCGGCTGGCGGCGACGAGTGGACTTCTGTGCACTCGATATATCGCGACGCATTAGACACGGTGCTGCAGGAGTTCGGGATCACCGGCCTTTCGGACGCGGAACGCGAAGAGCTCACCTTGGCGTGGCAGCGCCTGAAGCCATGGCCGGATGTGGTGCCCGGACTGACCCGTCTGAAAACGAAGTACACGTTGGCCACGCTGTCAAATGCCGATGTCTGCGCGGTGGTCAACATCTCCAAACGCGCGGGTTTGCCGTGGGATGCGATTTTCGCCGCCGAAATGGCCGGCGTGTTCAAGCCGGACCCGGCGATCTATCGGATGGCCGCTACTTACCTCGGTTTACCGCCGGCCGAGATCATGATGGTGGCAAGCCATAAGTACGACATCCGCGCCGCGGGAGGACTTGGCTTTAGCACCGCGTTCGTCGCGCGGCCGCTGGAGTTCGGCCTCGATGGCACGGCGGATGTGGACTATTCCGACGAGTTCGACATCAACGCCTGCGACTTCCTCGACCTCGCCGACCAGCTCGGCTGCTGAAAGTTGCCTTGCGAGCAGACGCAAAAGTCCCCTGAAACTGCCAGTTTCGGGGGCTTTTGCGTCTGCTCGCCGTCCTATGTCCCCACGCGCAGTTGGCTTTATACCGCTGCCAGCGCTTCGCTGGCCATCACTTCGCTGGCCGCCCGTTCGCCGGAGCGAACCGCGCCGTCGACCCAACCGCACATCTTGGCCGAACTCTCGGTGCCGGCCCAGTGGATGCGGCCGCACGGTTCGCGTAGCGCGTGGCCGAATTCGGTGAGCACACCGGGCGGGGCGTGGCTGAGCATCCCACCGCCGGAGTAAGGTTCGCGGCTCCAGTTCTGTTCGACGTACTCGACGGGCTTGCCGGCCTTGGCGCCGAACCGCTCGACCAATGTGTCGAGCACCGCCTGGCGGCGCTCGGCTTCGTCGAGGCGGTCGTATTCCCGTGCCGTTGGGCCTTCGATGATCACGCACAGAATGCCCGGCGTGCCCGTGTCGGTGCAGGCGTCGATCGTGACCTGTGCCAGCGTGCCCGGGGCCGCGGACTGGCCGCACAGACCGTCGGCTCGCCAGAACGGTTCGTCGTAGACGATCGAGATCTTGACAATCGCCCCGCCCGGCATTCGCTGGTGCAGGAATGATCGGTCCGTGGGAAGCATTGGCTTATAGACGATTTGGCTGGCGATTGCCAGCGGCACCGCGACGATCACGCGGCGGGCCCGGATGCTGCTGCCTTTGGAGCGCACCGTCACCCCGTCCGCGTCCTGCGTGATCTGCCGTACCGGTTGCGAGAGCTGGATCGCACCGCCCAGTTCGGCGGCCATCGGCTGGTAGATCGCACCCATTCCGCCGACGATCCGCGCGTCCTGGGATGCGCCCTTGCCGCCAAGCACGAAGCTTGGCCCGCCGCCCGATGCCATCTGATACAGCACGAACAGCATCGACACCTCGGAGGCGGCGGAGGTATAACAGCCGCCGACCGCCGTGTCCAGCAGGTGATGCGCCGCCCTGGACATGACGTTCTTGTCCAACCACTGCGCCAGCGTCATGCGATCCCACTTTGCGGCGTTCTTGGCCTCCCACGGTGCGTCGAGCGGGATCGACTTGCACAGCTGGCTGATTCCGAAAAAACCCGCGCCTAAATTCAGCGACGCCCAAGGGCTCATGCTCCACGGGATCGTGCCCCGGTAGCGGTACTGCTTGCCGTCGACGACCATCATGTATTGGCCGTCGGTGTACTGCTTGAAGGTCGGGACGCCGAATTCGTCCATCAGCGCATAGATGCGGTCCTGCGTCGGGCCGACCCACGCGCCGCCCTTGTCGATCCACGATCCGTCGTCGCGGGTCACGGTGTAGGTGCGGCCGCCGACGCGATCGCGTGCTTCCAGCAAAGCCACCGACTGGCCGGCCTGCTTGAGGCGAAGGGCCGCGGTCAGCCCCGCGAAACCCCCGCCCACCACGCAAACGTCGACGTCAGCCATGCTGATTAGGCCTACCGGTCCAGCGCCTGCCAGTCAATGCCGAGCAGACGCAAAAGCTCCCATTTCGCGCCGCAAACGGGAGCTTTTGCGTCTGCTCGCCCGATATAGCGACTATCTAGTCCAGGCGACCGGCAGGCTCTTGATGCCGTGAATGAATTGCGACAGCAGCCGCGACGGCTCGGCGGTGGCGGCGATGTCGGGGATCTCGCGGTGTAGCTCCTCGAACATCACCCGGATCTCGCGGCGGGCCAAGTTTGCGCCCAGGCAGAAGTGGGCGCCGCCGCCGCCGAAACCGACATGCGGATTGGGGTTGCGCGCCACATCGAAAGTCCAGGGATCGGCGAAATTCGACTCGTCGCGATTGGCCGAGTTGTACCACAGCGAGACCTTGTCGCCCGCGGCCATCTTGGTGCCGCGCAGCTCGACGTCCTCGGTCAGAGTGCGCCGCATGTAGACCACCGGCGAGGCCCACCGCACGATCTCCTCGACCGCCGTCGGCGTCAACGCGTCGAAGTCCGACCACCACTTTTCCCGCTGCTCGGGATAACGGGTCAGAGCCAGCACGCCGTGGCTGATCGCATTGCGCGTGGTCTCGTTACCGGCCACCACCAGCAGGATGAAAAACGAGGCGATCTCCGCGGAGGTCAGCCGTTCGCCGTCGACCTCGGCCTCCACCAGGCTCGACGTCAGATCGTCGTGGTGATTGCTTTGTCGGTCCTCGGCCAGCGCGCTGGCGTAGGCGCCGATATCCATCGAAACCTTGATGAACTCCTCGAAATCGGTGACCAGATCGGGGTCGCCGAATCCCAGAATCTCGTTGGTCCAGTGGAAGATCCGCTGATGGTCCTCCTCGGGAATCCCCATCATGTCGCAGATGATCTGCAGCGGCAGCGGTCCGGCGAGTTCGCTGACCAGATCGGCTTTTCCGTCAGGATGGTTCGCGATCATCGATGCGACCAGCCGATGGGCCCGCTCACGCACCGACGCTTCGATGCGGGCCACGACTTTCGGGGTGAACGCCCTGCTCACGATCGAGCGCAACCGCTGATGCCGCGGATCGTCGAGCACGATCATGGAACCGAAGTACTCGGCTACTTCCGGGGTTTGGTCGTTGATCGTGATGTTGGGGCTTGACGAGAAGATCTCCGGATGACGGCTGGCGAAGAAGACGTCGTCGAGCTTGGTCAGGGCCCAATGTCCGCTGCCCGCGGTAAACCCTTCCATTTCGATCGACGGCCAGAACGAGATTGGCGCCTCCCGCCGCAGGGTGGCGAACGCGCCGTCGCGCACATCGTCGTCGAGCTCCCAGAACTCGAGTGACCCGAGCTGGACGTCGGCAAGCGGAATCTCCGGCGGCACGGCTCCGTTCACCCGGCTCGCAATACCGGTCGTCACAACGAACCTCCTAGTCTTACGGCGGCGAGCAGCGAAAGCCCCTCACTTCGGCACGAAATGGGAGCTTTTGCCTCTGCTCGGCAGAGAACTCAATGCGTGCAGACGGTTCGTGCCGGGGTCCCGTTGGCCGTCGCTTCCTTGACCACGTTGCCGTCGACAATGATCCGGCAGGTCACAGTCCCTTGCGACTGTGCGCTGAGCACGAATACCTGGCCCCCGAAAGAGGTGAAATTCGCCGACCATGGCAGCTGCGCATTGACCGCCCGCTGCTGACCGGTATCGGTTTGGTAGTTGATCAGCTCGGCGACGCCGGCGCTGCCACTCACCTCGTAGCGGACCTCCGGAAAGTCGCCAGCGTGTGCCACACCCGACGTCGCCGCGAATGCGATGCACAAAGCGAACAGGGCCGAGGGTCCGCGAAGATGTTTCATGGTTTCCCATGCTGTCACCACGCACGAGCGCACGCGAGCTTTTTCTCAACAGCCGGACACGCTTCGGCGCACCCGCACGACATGCTTATGGTGAATCGGGCTGAAGCGGGCAAGCGGACTGGTGATTCGGAAGGTGGCTGACGGAAGCATGTCGGGACGCGACACAAAGCGAGTGGTGATCTGGGGCACCGGGTTCGTCGGCAAGATGGTTATCGCCGAGATCGTCAAGCACCCCACGTTCGAATTGGTCGGCGTCGGCGTCAGCAACCCCGACAAAGTCGGCCGCGACGTCGGCGACATCTGCGGGCTGGCCGAACCGGTGGGCATCATCGCCACCGACGACGTCGACGCCCTGATCGCGCTCGAACCCGACGCGTTGGTGCACTACGGCCCGACGGCGATGAAGGCCAAGGAGAACATCTCGCTGATCACCCGCTTCCTGCGGGCCGGCATCGACGTGTGCTCGACCGCGATGACGCCCTGGGTGTGGCCGACGATGCACCTGAATCCACCGCAGTGGATCGAGCCCATCACGCAAGCCTGCGAGCTGGGGGAGTCGTCGTGCTTCACCACGGGCATCGACCCCGGCTTCGCCAATGACCTGTTCCCGATGACCTTGATGGGCCTATGTGCCGAGGTGCGGCGGGTGCGGGCTTCCGAGCTGTTGGACTACACGAACTACGAAGGCGACTACGAAGTCGAGATGGGCATCGGCCGCGAGCCCGAATACAGTCCGATGCTGGAAAACCGCGACGTCCTGATTTTCGCGTGGGGCGCCACGGTCCCGATGATCGCCCACGCCGCCGGGATCATGCTCGACGAAATCACCACTACCTGGGACAAGTGGGTAACGCCCACCGAACGCAACACCGCGAAGGGCGTCATCAAGCCCGGCCACGTCGCGGCCGTACGGTTCACCATCAACGGCATCTACCAGGGCGAGACGCGCATACAGCTGGAACATGTCAACCGCATCGGCCTCGACGCCGCTCCCGATTGGCCGATGGGTCACGACAACGACGTCTACCGCGTGGATATCGAGGGAACCCCCAGCATTTTCCAGGAGACCGCGTTCCGGTTCACCGACAGCTCAGGCCGCGACCCGGCCGCGGCCGGGTGCCTGGCCACCGGGATGCGGGCGCTGAATGCGGTTCCGGCGGTCAACGAGCTGGCGCCGGGCTGGGTCACGCCGCTGGATCTTCCACTGATACCCGGTGCCGGAACCATCCGCTGACGGCACGGGATTGGAGATGGCTGAGCCGACGAGACCCGCGCTGGGGTTGTCGATTGGTGCCACCAACCTGGCTGCCGTAACTCCTGATCAGGCCATCACTCGTAAGCCTGTCCTGACGCTGTATCGCCAACGCCCGCCCGAGGTTGGCGTGCCGTCGGAGAACCCGAGGCTGGACGAACCCGGCCTGGTGATCAGCGACTTCGTGGACCGGGTGGGTGACCCGGTCGGCATCGTGGCGGCCGACGGCTCGGCGCACCGCAGCGAGGCCCTGGTTGCCGACGGGCTGCGGGCGCTCGCCTACGCGGCAACCGGCGGGCGCCCCATGCCGGAAAGTGTCGCGGTGACCTATCCGGCCCACTGGGGGCCCAAGGCGGTGGACGCGCTGGGCTCGGCACTGAGCCGGGTGTCCGAATGGTCGAATCGCGCGCGGCCGCTGACCCTGATCCCAGATGCCGCGGCGACGTTGTTCGCGGTGCGGGCCAGCCCGGGCATACCTGCCAGCGGGATCATTGCGGTGTGCGATTTCGGCGGCAGCGGCACCAGTATCACCCTGGTCGACGCCGCCGGGGAATATCAGCCCGTGGCCCCGACCGTGCGGCACCATGACTTCTCCGGCGGCCTGGTAGATCAGGCATTATTGGCTGCGGTCCTGGACAACATGCCGAGTGCGGGCCCGTTCGTGCGGGCCGGTACCTCAGCGGTTGGCTCCCTCAGCCGGCTGCGGGCCGGATGCCGAGTCGCCAAGGAGCAGCTGTCGTCGAGCATGGCGACCACGCTGTCCGACGAGTCGCACAGCCCCGGCGGCGACATCCGGCTGACCAGGAACGAACTCGACGAAGCCATTCGGGATCCGCTGGACAACCTCACCGCGGTGCTGGAAGATACCTTGCTGCACAACGGAATTAGCGGCGCAGATCTGGCAGCGGTGATTGCGGTGGGGGGCGTGGCCAACGTGCCCGCGGTGAGCACCACACTGTCGGGACGGCTGCGGGTCCCGGTGGTCACGACGCCACGGCCGCAACTAACGGCAGCAGTCGGCGGCGCGCTGCGGGCAGCGTGCGGTCCGGAAGACACCCACTGAACTAGCGGGTTACGGACTTCTCCTCTTTTTCGGCTTCGGCCTTCTCTTCCTCGCTGACGTCTTTGTCGCGTTCAGCCTGCTCCCTGACCGCCTCGTTGTATTCCTTGTCTTTTTCTATCTGTTCTTCGGTAGACAGGCCCTCGTCCGACGACTCATCATCGGATGACTTCTGGTCATCGGATGACGGGGTCTCGTCTGAAGACTCACTTCTCTCGGCGGAGTCGCCCTGGTCTGCGGCCTCGTCCTTGCCGCCCTTGTCTTCAGACTCGCCCTCGTCGTTCTTGGCCTTGGCCGCTGGGGCATCGTCATCTCCCATGGCGCTGGGATTTCCCTCATCGTCGAGCCAGTCATTGACTGCGGTACCCGAGACCGCGCCACCAGTGCCTGGCAGCACCAGAGTCGGCCGGTATTCGTAGGCCGTCATCATTTCCGCGGCCTTTTCTTTGTCCTCTTCGTCCGGCTCTGGCTTCTCGGTTTCCGCGTCTGAATCAGACGAGGTCTCGTCTTTGTCGGACTGTTCGTCCGACTTGTCTGACTTGTCCGACTTGTCTGACTTGTCTGATTTGTCCGACTTGTCCGAAGAAGCCTCTTCTTTGTCAGTTGGGGTCTTTTCCTTATCGGACGAAGACTCTGGTTTGTCAGACGAATCCTCTGGCCCATCGGTCTGGCCGGATACCTCGTCTTCTTCTCGGGTGCTCATGCTCTCTACCCCCTTGGAGTTGTGGGTTGCGACCACCCCTCGGTCCGGGTTACCCGCTGCAGCGTGGTGTCGAAACGTAGGACTATTCGCGCTTGGCCAGCACAATTGACGCGAGCGGAATTCGCATTGGCTCGGGCGCGCTCGCCAGCCGTCGCGCGATGGCGGCCTCGAGCCGCACGACGAACTCGGTCGCCCGCTGATCGCCGACCCCGCCGTCCAGCGCTGCCGCCAGGGTTGGGAAGAGAGCGGCCCGCGCGAATGCTGCCCACTGTGCGCCGAAAGTCTCTGCGTCGCCGTCCGATTGAAACCGTGCCCAAAACCGGTCATCGGCGTTGAAGACCTCGAGATGCTCGATCGTCAGACCCGCGAAGCGGCCCTGGGGGGAGAATGGGGCGCGAAAGTCTTTTTCGCTGCGCGCGAAAACGGGGATCGCCATGCGCCGCAACTCATCTGGACGCAACAGGCCATCGTTGACCTGATCGTTGAGTCCCGCATACAGGGCGTCGTTCATTGCTCGGTAGCCGAATTCACCGTCTTGGTCGAGGGCCATCGCCAGCACCACCAGCCGGCCGTCAGGACACAGCTCCCGTCCGCGGAAGGCGAGAAAGTCCTGCCAGTCCGTGGTGGCCTGGCGAGCGTACGCGTCGCGGGCCGCGGCATCCTTGCTGAAGGCGACCTGCACATGGTCTGTGAGTTCGGGGGCTCCGGCCGGGATCCGGCTCAGCCACTGGATTGCCCACGACGTCCAGCCGAGGTTGACGCTATTGGACGGCAAGATCTGGCTGTAGAACGAGCGGCCGATGGCCGACGCGAAGCAGGCCGAGTCCCGGTGCAGGTAACTGTCCGGGTCGTCGGCCAACGTCTGGAACATCACGGTGAAGTCGTTTTGCGGAACGTCGCTGTGCGTCAACAAGATTGCGTGATCACGACGGGTACGCCGACGTAGCACCTCGATCGCCGCAGACATCGGCTTGAGTGAATTGTGGCCCGTTGCCGCGCCGTAGTCGGCGATGACGATCGGCTGGGGTGGTTTAGGCAGCGGCACCTGTTGGGCAGCCTGCTGCAACAACGCAATGGCCGGCGCCAAGCCGGCGGCCTGCAGCCGCGAGGACTCGGTGTAGGTCGCGCTCTCCATCGGCTCCGGCCGAACCACAATGCTCGATTCGGGCAGCCGGACCTCTGGCGGCATATCAGCCGGACTTGGGGAAGCTGACGCCGGTCAACTGCTCGGAAATCTCCCACAGCCTTTGGCAGTCGGCCTCGTTGCGGGCACGCTTGGGAACCTTCGCAAGTTTCACGCCGCCACCGGCGAGCTCGTAGGCGCCGCGGGGTCCGTAGAAGGCGCCGCCATCGGCGTGCGGCGTTGCGGCCGCATAGAGCGCGGGCAGAATCCCCTCGTCGATCTCCTGCCAGAGGAAAGGTGTGAATTTCCAAGAGGTCTTGTACAAACGCTCCATCAGCGCGGGCTTCTCGCGGCCGTGTGAAGGTCCACTGATTTGCAGGTTGGTCTTGGTCAAGCCGGGGTGTGCGGCGCTGGACAGGATGCCCCAGCCCGCCGCGCGGCTGCGGCGCTCCAGCTCGAGGGCGAACATCAATACCGCCAGCTTCGACTGCCCGTAGGCGGACATCGACGCGTAGGACTTCTCGAATTGCAGGTCGTCGAAGTGGATTTTGCCGCTTTGCCGGGCCGCGAGACTGCTGAGCGAGACGACCCGCGGGCCGTCGGCCGCGCGTAACAGTGGTAGCACGTGTCCGGTCAGCGCGAAGTGTCCCAAATGGTTGCTGCCGAACTGTAATTCGAAGCCGTCGGCGGTGGTGTCGCGTTCCGGCGGCGTCATGACGCCGGCGTTGTTGATCAGGATGTCGATCGGGCGGCCCTCGGAATTGAGTTGTTCGCCCAACGCGGCGACCGACGCCAGCGACGACACGTCGAGGGGCTTGATGGTCAGCTTGGCGTCGGGAACCGTCGCACGGATTTTCTCGATCGCCGCCTCACCTTTTTCGCGGTTACGGATCGCCATGACCACATCGGCTCCGGCCGCGGACAGCCGTCGGGCCAGCCCGAAGCCCAGACCGCTGTTGGCTCCGGTGATGACCGCTAGCTTGCCGGACAGATCGGGCACCGTGGCGACGAGTTCGTTGGCCATGCGTATGACTCCTTTCCGGTAATCCCGTCCTAGTTTGCTCTTTCCCTCGCCGTACGCGAATCGGGGCGGCATTCTGGTCGGCATGGGCCTGCGCTGGGAGGCACTTCGACAGCGCTTCCCCGGTTGGGTGGCTGCATTCGTCTCCGGGACCTTACCCGCCTTCGCCCTTCCGGCTCCGTCGTGCTGGTGGCTGGCTTGGATCGGTTTGGCCCCATTGCTGTTGGTGGTCCGATCCGCGCCGTCGTCGTGCGCCGGCGCGGGGCGGGCATGGCTGGGTATGGGCGCATTCGTGCTGACCAACCAATACTGGCTGGCGAGCAGCATCGGTCCGGCGCTGGTGTTGTTGGCCGTCGGACTGGGCGCGCTGTGGCTGCCGTGGGGGTGGATTGCGCACTGGATGCTGTCGTCGCCGCTGCCCATCGGCCGCACGCTTGCCGCATTGGTGGTGGTGCCCAACGCTTGGGTGGCGGCCGAAGCGGTGCGATCCCTGCCGTGGTTGGGCGGTCCGTGGGCAGCGTTGGGTGCATCGCAGTGGAACCAGCCCGTGACGCTGGCTTCGGTCTCCTTGGGCGGGGTGTGGCTGACGAGTTTCGTTCTGGTGGCGGCCAATACCGCGATCGTCGGCGTGATCCTGCAAAGGGGGCTGGCCGGTCGCCTGGTCATGTCGGTGTGTGCGCTGGCGTGCGCGGCACTCGGCCCGGCCTGCTACCTGCTGGGTCCGGTGCCAGTCGACGCTCCGACGGTGCGTGTGGCGTTGGTGCAAACCGGCGACATCGCCGATGCGGCAGCGCGTCTGGCGGCCAGCGAAGCGCTCACCGCGACGTTGACCGGTCAGCGGGTGGACTTGGTGGTCTGGGGTGAAAGCAGTGTCGGACAAGACCTCGACAGCCACCCGGAGATCCTGGACCGCCTCAAGGGATTGTCGCGGCGGGTGGGGGCGGACCTGCTGGTGAACGTCGATGCGCCGGTACCCGGCGGTGGCATTTACAAGTCGGCGGTGCTCGTCGGCGAACACGGATCAGTAGGCAGCTATCGCAAAACCCGGCTGGTGCCGTTCGGCGAATATGTACCCCTGCGACCACTTTTCGGCTGGATTACCCGACACAGCAAGGCCGCCGCCGAGGACCGGCAACGGGGCGCGGAGCCGGTGGTCCTGCATACAGGCAAGCTCGCCATCGGCCCGTTGATCAGTTACGAGACAACCTTTCCTGATCTAACTAGGCGCGAGGAACGGCTCGGTGCCGAGCTACTGGTGTATCAGAGTTCGACATCGTCGTTCCAAGGGAGTTGGGCACAGCCGCAGTTGGCCGCCCAGCCCGCGGTGCGTGCCGTCGAGGTGGGCCGCCCGGCCGTACACGTGGGGCTGTCCGGCGACAGCTCGGTCTTCGATGCCCGGGGCCGGGTGCTGGCGTGGTGTTCGTCGGACTTTCGCGGTGTCGCCGTCGCGAGCGTTCCGCTGAGCTCGAATGTCACGCTGTACCAACGGATGGGCGACTGGGTCGTGGTGACCGTGTTTGTGGTCACGGCCGGGGCTGTCGGCCTGGCCGTACTGCGTCGTCGTCGAAATCTTGCGCGTGGCACACTGCGTGGATGACCAGCAGGCGGCTCGCCAAATCCTCGCTGGCCGCAGCCATCGTGCTGCTGGTGGTGTCGGTGGCCGGCTTCATCACCACGTTGGTCCTCAACGCATTCTTTCTGGACGAGTACAACGCATACGGTGAGGTGCCGATCCCGGGGTCGGGCAGTGTGCATCTGCCCGCCGGAGAGGTCACCGCCAGCCTGCACACGGTCGTCATAAGCAGTCCCAACGGCGGCGGTCTGCCGGTGCCGCCGCTCGGCGTGACGATCATCCCGCCGGAGGGTGTGGCGCAGCCGGTGGTCACCGAAAGCATCGGCAGTACAACGACTGTCAACAACGATGCGCATGTGCGGGTCTGGGCGGTTCATATTCCGGCCGAGGGTACCTACAAGGTCACCACCGACGGCCAGGTCAACGGATACATCAACCCGCGGCTGGCCTTCGGCCATCAGAGCTCGTACGGCTATCTGGTGTGGGTGTTCGTCGGGTTGTTCGTGGTGGGACTGCTGGATCTGGCGCTTTCGGTGATGTGGCTGGGTCGCACCAGACGCACGGCGATGTCGGCGGTGGTGGGCGGGCCTTACCAGGTCTAGTGCCCGCGGGCGACCCACTCCTCGTAGTGGACTATTTCGTCGCCGATGGTTGTGTCGTCGCCGTGACCGGTATGCACGACGGTGTCGCCGGGCAACTTTCCGAGCCGTTCGGATATCGACTGCAGAATGGTCGGGAAGTCGGAGTACGAGCGTCCGGTCGCACCCGGCCCGCCGGAAAACAGGGTGTCACCGCTGAACAACACACCCAGGTCGGGGGCATACCAGCACACCGATCCGGGAGAGTGGCCCGGAGTGTGCAGCGCCTGTAATTCCATGCCCGCGACTCTGAGCACGTCCCCGTCGCAAACGGTGCGAAAGTCCTTGTCGGGGTGCGTCATCCGCCATAACACGTCATCAGCGGGGTGCAGCAGCACCGGTGCGTCGAGCGTCTCGCCCAGCTCGGGCGCCACCGTGACGTGATCGTTGTGGCCGTGCGTGCACACCACCGCGACCACGTGGCGGCCGTTGACGGCCTCGATGATCGGCGCCGCGGTGTGCGCGGCGTCGAAGACCACGACATTGGAGTTGTCGCCGACAAGCCAGATGTTGTTGTCGACTTCCCAACTGCCACCGTCCAGTTCGAAAGTCCCGTGCGTGACGGTCTTGTCAACGGCAACCATTACAAGATCACCACCGAACGCAGCACCTTGCCGTCATGCATCTTGTGAAATGCCTCCTCGATGTCGCCGAGCCCGATGCGTTCGGAGACGAACTTGTCCAGCGGTAGCCGGCCCTGCAGGTAGAGGTCGATCAGGGTGGGGAAGTCGCGTTCGGGCAGGCAATCGCCGTACCACGACGACTTCAGCGCCCCGCCGTGGGAGAAGAAGTCCACCAGCGGCATGTCCAGTCGCATGTCGGGCGTGGGCACGCCCACCAGCACCACGGTTCCGGCGAGATCACGCGCGTAGAAGGCCTGCTTCCAGGTTTCGGGCCGGCCGACGGCGTCGATCACGACGTCGGCGCCGAAGCCGTCGGTGAGGTCCTGGATAGCCTTGACCAGGTCTTTGCCGTCGGCAAGCTCGCGGACGTTGACGGTGTGGGTAGCGCCGAACTTACGGGCCCACTCCAGTTTCGTGTTGTCGGTGTCGACGGCGATGACCCGTTTGGCTCCGACCAGCGCCGCACCGGCAATCGCGGCATCGCCCACCCCGCCGCAGCCGATGACGGCGACCGTGTCGTCGCGGGTGACGGCGCCCGTGTTGATTGCCGCACCGATGCCGGCCATCACCCCGCAGCCGAGTAGGCCGGCGACGGCGGGGTCGGCGTCGGGGTTGACCTTGGTGCATTGACCCTCGGCCACCAGCGTCTTGTCGGCGAATGCCCCGATGCCCAGCGCCGGGGTGAGTTCGGTGCCGTCGGTCAGCGTCATCTTTTGTTCGGCGTTGAAGGTGTCGAAGCAGTAGCGAGGCCGGCCGCGCTTGCAGGCCCGGCACTGGCCGCAGACGGCGCGCCAGTTCAAGACCACGAAGTCGCCCGGCTGTACGGCGGTCACCCCGGGCCCGACCGATTCGACGGTCCCGGCGGCCTCGTGTCCGAGCAGGAACGGGTATTCGTCGTTGATGCCGCCGTCGCGGTAGGTCAGATCCGTGTGGCAGACCCCGCAGGCGGTGATGTCGACGACGGCCTCGCCGGGCCCTGGGTCGGGGATGACGATGTCGACCAATTCGACCGGCTCACCCTTTTTACGTGAAATCACGCCGCGCACTGTCTGACTCATGGGCACCAACCTACTTCGGAGCCAATTGTCGAGGCTGCGGTGGTGGCCACGAGCGGGTGTAGCGTCGCTGAGCATGACCGAGACCGCCGAGGAATTCACCGAGCGGATGACCGCGGCCCTGGACAGCGCCAGCCTGGCGATTCTGCTGAGCATTGGACATCAGACCGGGCTGCTGGACACCATGGCCGGGCTGCCGCCGGCCACCAGCGCCGAAATCGCTGCCGCTGCTGGTCTTAACGAGCGCTACGTCCGGGAATGGCTAGGCGGCATGACCACCGGACACGTCCTCGACTACGACGCACAGACCGCGACCTACTCGTTGCCCGCGCACCGCGCCGGCGTGCTGACCCGCGCCGCCGGGCCGAACAACCTCGCCGTGGTGGCCACGTTCCTTCCGCAGCTCGGCGAAGTCGAGCAGAAGATCATCGATTGCGTGCGGGTGGGCGGCGGGTTGCCGTACAGCGAATTTCCCCGCTTCCATGCGCTGATGGCCGAGATGAGCGGTGTGGTGTTCGATGCGGCGCTGATCGATGTGGTGTTGCCGTTGGTCGACGGCCTGGTCGAGCGCCTGCGGGCCGGAGCCGACGTGGCCGACTTCGGCTGCGGTAGCGGCCATGCGATCAACCTGATGGCCCGGGCGTTCCCGGCCAGCCGATTCACCGGCATCGACTTCTCCGAAGAGGCCATCGCTACCGGCCGGTCGGAAGCGGCCGGACTGGGTCTGACCAACGCAAGCTTCAAGAGCCACAATCTGGCCGAATTGGACAAGGCTGCCGTTTACGACGTGATCACGGTATTCGACGCCATCCACGACCAGGCGCAGCCGGCGCGCGTGCTGGAAAACATCTATCGCGCCCTGCGCCCCGGCGGTGTCCTGCTGATGGCCGACATCAAGGCGTCCAGCCGACTCGAGGAAAACGTCGGCGTCCCGATGAGCACGTACCTGTACGTCACCTCGATGATGCACTGCATGACGGTGTCGCTGGCCATGGACGGCGCCGGGTTGGGGGCGGTTTGGGGGCGGCAGCTGGCCACGTCGATGCTTGCCGACGCCGGATTCGACGACGTGGTGGTGGCCGAGGTCGAGTCGGATCCCATCAACAACTACTACATCGCCCGGAAATAGCCGAGAAGTTAATGTCCGCTCTCGAGGTCTTGGATGAGTGGCCGGTATCGGCGGCCGCCGCGGCGGTAGTAGCACCGACCAGGGTGCTGGCCACCCACGGCGACACCGACCGGGTTTTCGCATTGGCGTCGGTCACCAAGCCGCTGGTGGCCCGGGCGGCGCAGATCGCCGTCGAAGAAGGGGTGGTCGAGCTGGACACCCCGGCCGGCCCGCCGGGCTCTACGGTCCGTCATTTGCTGGCGCATGCCTCGGGTCTGGCGATGACTTCCGAGCAGGCGCTGACCAAGCCAGGTACCCGGCGGATGTACTCCAACACGGGGTTCACCGTGCTGGCCGAGACCGTGCAGCAGGAGTCGGGGATCGAGTTCGGGCGGTACCTGGCTGAGGCGGTGTGCGAGCCGCTCGCGATGCGGGCCACCAAGCTGGACGGCGGCGCATCTGCCGCCGGGTTCGGGGCCACCTCGACGGTGGCTGACCTGGCCGCCTTCGCCGGAGACTTGCTGCGGCCGTCGACCGTATCGACGCAGATGCACGCCGACGCGACCAGCGTGCAGTTTCCCGGGCTGGCCGGTGTATTGCCTGGATACGGCGCCCAGCGGCCCAACGACTGGGGGCTGGGCTTCGAGATCAGAGATGCGAAATCACCGCACTGGACCGGGGCCCGGAACTCGGCGCGGACCTACGGTCATTTCGGCCAGGCAGGCGGCTTCATCTGGGCAGATCCCGAGGCTGACCTGGCGCTGGTGGTGCTGACGGACCGCGAATTCGGCGAGTGGGCGCTGGATATCTGGCCTGCGCTGTCCGACGCAGTCATATCGCAATACATCTGATAGGGACTGCACACTAGCGCAACAGGGGTCTCACAAGGCACAATAGACACGCAAGACACAAAAGTATCAATTTGCATCCTGCTTATCGGGTCCACCAGGCCGTTGGGGAAGACGTCCCTCGTGGAACCGAAGGAGCAACAGATGCGTGCGTCGAATCAATTTGCCGACGTGACGACCGGCGTGGTGTATGTCCACGCCTCGCCCGCGGCGGTGTGCCCGCATGTCGAGTGGGCGTTGTCGTCGACCCTGCAATCCAAGGCGAACCTGGTGTGGACGCCGCAGCCGGCGATGCCGGGACAGCTGCGCGCGGTCACCAACTGGGTCGGGCCGGTGGGCACGGGTGCGCGGCTGGCCAACGCGTTGCGTTCCTGGTCGGTGCTGCGATTCGAAGTCACCGAGGACCCCAGCCCGGGGGTCGACGGTCAGCGGTTCAGCCACACTCCGCAGCTTGGCTTGTGGAGCGGGTCGATGAGCGCCAACGGCGACATCATGGTCGGGGAAATGCGGCTGAGGGCGATGATGGCGCAGGGTGCCGATACTCTTGCCGCCGAGCTCGACTCGGTTTTGGGAACGGCGTGGGATGAGGCGCTCGAGGTTTATCGCGACGGCGGCGACGCCGGTGAAGTGACCTGGCTCAGCCGGGGCGTCGGGTAAGCGGTCGGGCCGCTTCGGCTGGTAGTCACAGGCGTCACTTCAGCACCGCCGCGGGAGGCATAACCTCTTCCGAAATGCGATATCACCGGCGATATCACGTCCCTGAACGGACATAGCGGCCTTTTCAGTGGCCGGTGGGAATGCTGAGGCCGATGGGGCTTAGAGCGAGCCCGGCGGGCGTTGGCGGCCGAGCGATTTGGCAGTCAGGCGCTAGTGCGGTGTGGGCGCAGAATATGGAGCGCAGCCGGCACCGCGGAGATCTCCGCGGGTAGCGGGCACGCGAAGTCGCCGTCGGCGTACACATTGATGCCGGGGCACTCGACCTCGACGGTCTTGGCGCGCGCGGTGGTCACCTCGTCCAGTTCGACGTGGGTTCCTTTGAGCGCGGTGGGGAAGAAGCGGACCAGCTTCGTCCGGGAGGCCGACGCGACCATGGTGATGTCGAGCAGGCCATCGGAGGGATCGGCGTTTGGGCAGATCATCATCCCGCCGCCATAGCTACGGGTATTACCCAATGCGGTCAGCGTGAGATCGGCCTCGATTTCTTGTCCTCCGTCGAGCACCAACCGGAACGGCAGCAGTCGCAGCTGCGACAGTTCGGCAAGCATCGCGGCGTAGTAGCGCAGCCGCCCGTGCGGCCACGTCATCCGGTTGGCCCGATCGGTGACCAGAGAATCGAATCCGGTTGCCGCCACGGTGCCGAACCACTTGGTTACGCCATTGCGGTCACGAATGCGGCCCAGGTCAATTGTTTTCATCCACCCGTCGACGATGACATCCGCGGCGGCTTCGGGATCCTTTGTGGGAATGCCGAACTCACGAGCGTGGTCGTTGCCGGTGCCCGCCGGGACGATGCCCAGCGGAACATCGGTGCCGGCCAGCACTTGCAGCGCGTTGGAGATGACGCCATCACCGCCGATGGCGACCACTGCGTCGGTTCCCTTTTCGACAGCTGCGGCGACGAGATATCGTGCGTCTTCCGCGTTTTCGCCGACGATCTCGATGACTTCGACACCGCGGTGCTGTAGCCGGGCGATGGCGAGTTGTGCAGCCGTCACCGCCGCGCCGTGCCCCGACAGGGGATTGGTCAGCGCGGTGACCTTGCTGATCTCACGCCGGTTCACGGAATTAGCTTGCCGGGGTTCAGAATTCCGGCCGGATCCAGTGTCGTCTTGACCGCGCGCAGCAGCTGCACTCCCAGCTCGCCCACCTCGTCGCGCATCCAGGGGCGGTGATCGGCGCCGACCGCATGATGGTGGGTGATGGTTCCCCCGGTGGCCATGATCGCTTCGGAGGCGGCCTTTTTGGCGGCCATCCACTGCTCGAGCGGATTGCCGCGCTGTCCGGCGAGCACCGTGAAGTACAGCGAAGCGCCAGTCGGGTAGACATGCGACACGTGGCACATCACCAGCGCGGGTGTGCCCGACTCGGCCAGTGAGGTGGTGAGTGCGTCGGTCACGGCCGCTTTCAGCGCGGGGAGGTTGGACCAGTCGGTGGCAGTCTCCAGCGTCTCGCACAGTGCCCCTGCGGCCAGCAGCGAGTCGCGCAGGTAGGGCGCGGCGAACCGGCCACGTTCCCACGCCTGCGCGGGTCCTTCGCCCAGCGATTTGCCACCGAGGGACTCCAGCAGCGCCCGTGTTTCGGCGTGCCTGCTTTCGGTGTGTTCCTTGGTGCCCTCGAACAGCGTCAATCCCAGACAGCCGCCGGTGATCTGGTTTTCGCCGATGGCTTCGGTGGTGGCGAGATTGACTCCGGTCTCGGCCTCGTCGGAAAGCCGCACGACGGTGGGTCCGGTGCCGATCTGGGTGACGGCACGCAGGGCCGCGGTTCCGGTCGCGAAGTCCGGGAATGACCACGCCTCATAGCGGGTGGTCTCCGGCACGCGGTGCACCCGCAACCGCACCTTGGTGATGACGCCGAAGACGCCTTCCGAGCCGATCGCCAATTGGCGCAGGTCGGGGCCGGCCGCCGAGGCCGCCACCCGGCCCACATCGAGCACGCCCACCGGCGTGACCATGCGCAGCCCGATGATCATGTCGTTGAAGCGGCCGTACCCTGCGGAGTCCTGGCCCGACGACCTGGTTGCCGCGAAACCGCCGATGGTGGCGTACTCGAAGCTCTGCGGGAAATGCCCGAGCGAGAACCCGCGTTCGCCCAGGAGGCGTTCGGCGTCCGGGCCGGTGACACCGGCGCCCAATTCGGCGACGCCGGACACCTCGTCGAGCGAATTGAGCTCGTTGAAGCGGCGTAGATCCAGCGAGATCACGGCGCGAAACGGACCCCGGGTGGGATCGAGCCCACCGGTGACGTTGGTGCCGCCGCCGAACGGGACGACGGCGATGCCCTGGTCGGAGCAGTAGCGCAAGATCGCTGCGACGGTGTCCTCGTCACCCGGAAGCAACACCGCGTCGGGCGCATCCTGGATGCCGCGGTCCTTTCGGCGCAGCATGTCGGGCGTGGACTTGCCGCCGGCACGCAGCAACCGGTCGCGATCCGCGGTGCGGAAGTATTCTGCGCCGACAATTTTGGCTAGTTCGTCCTGATCCGGTTGCGACAGGGCGCACGGGCGCAGCTTCACCTGGTCGGGGCCGAGCTCGGGCTCGCCCGAATCCTCAAGGCCCACAACCTGCTTCAGCAGAGCCTTGATTCCGTCGGAGAGTGGCTTGGCCGCTGCGGGATCTCCCCACGCGTTCCATTTCATCGGCGGAAGGAGTTCCTCTGGGTGCGTCATGCGTTACAGTATTACACATGTTGTCAATCAGTAACGCGCCCGAAGATCTCGGGGACCGCATTCTTGCGGCAGCGGCGAGTTGTGTCCTCGACTTCGGCGTCGACCGGGTGACGCTCGCCGAGATCGCACGGCGCGCGGGCGTGAGCCGGCCGACGGTATACCGCCGTTGGCCGGATACGCAGTCGATCATGTCGGCGCTGCTGACCGGCCATGTCCTCGAGGTGATGCGGGCCGTGCCTCTGGACGGGGACGACCGCGAGGCGCTGGTCAAACAGACCGTCGCGGTGGCCGACCGGTTGCGGGGCGACGAACTGATCGCGAAAGTAATGCACTCGCAGTTGGCCAGGGTGTACATCACCGAGCGATTGGGGGCCAGCCAGCAGTTCCTGATCGAGGGATTGGCGGCGCGGTTGAAGGTCGCGCAAGACAACGGCAGCGTCCGAGCCGGGGACCCCCGGCAGCTCGCGACCATGGTGTTGCTCATCGCCCAGTCGACCATTCAATCCGCCGACATCGTCCGGCCCGTCCTCGATGCCGAGGCGCTGGCCACCGAACTCGCCTACTCACTGAACGGATACCTGTCGTGATGACTGACCCGACCGCTCTCAACGCCGTGCGTCGGACCGCCGAACTCCAGGCCCTTGCCGACGGCGAACCACTCGACGTCGTCGTGATCGGTGGCGGTATCACCGGCGTGGGAATCGGCTTGGATGCCGCGTCGCGAGGCCTGCGGGTGGCACTGGTGGAAAAGCACGACCTGGCCTTTGGCACCAGCCGCTGGAGTTCCAAGCTGGTCCATGGCGGCCTGCGGTACCTGGCGAGTGGCAACATCGGAATCGCGCGACGTAGCGCCATCGAGCGCGGAATCCTGATGACACGCAATGCCCCTCACCTCGTTCATGCGATGGCACAGCTGGTTCCGTTGCTGCCGTCGACGAATCACGCCAACCGCGCGCTGGTGCGCACCGGGTTTCTGGCCGGCGATGCGTTGCGCATGATGGCGGGCACACCGTCATCGACGCTGCCCCGGTCGCGCCGGATTTCAGCGCGGCGTGTCGTGGAAATGGCTCCTACCGTCCGGCGCGACGGCCTGGCCGGCGGATTGCTCGCCTACGACGGGCAGTTGATCGACGACGCCCGCCTGGTCAACGCGGTAGCACGCACCGCAGCGCAGCACGGCGCACGGATCCTCACCTACGTGGCGGCGTCAGAAGCCACCGGTACCTCGGTGCGGTTGACCGACCAGCGCACGGGACAGTCGTTCGACGTGTCGGCCGGTGCCGTCATCAACGCTGCAGGTGTGTGGGCGGGTGAGATCGATTCCGCACTGAAGTTACGCCCCAGCCGCGGAACACATCTCGTGTTCGACGCCAAAGCCTTTGGGAATCCGACTGCGGCGCTGACCATTCCGATCCCAGGCGAGCTGAACCGCTTTGTGTTCGCCATGCCCGAGCAGTTGGGCCGGGTCTATCTCGGGCTTACCGACGAAGACGCCCCCGGGCCGATTCCCGATGTGCCAGAACCTTCTTCGGAAGAGGTCGCGTTCCTGCTCGACACGGTGAACACCGCGTTGGGGACCGCGTTGGAATCCAGCGATGTCATCGGCGCCTACGCCGGCCTGCGACCGCTGATCGATGCCGGCGAAGGTCGTACCGCCGACGTGTCCCGCGATCACGCCGTGGTCGAGTCGCCCTCCGGTGTCATCAGCGTGATCGGCGGCAAGCTGACCGAATACCGTTACATGGCAGAGGATGTCCTCGACCGCGCAATCCAGTTGCGGGGCCTGCGCGCCGCGGATTGCCGGACTCGCGACCTGCCGCTGATCGGAGCGCCGGCAAACCCCGGGCCAGCCGCAGGTCCGGGTGCGGGTTGGCCCGCTTCGCTGGTGGATCGTTACGGGGCTGAGGCGTCCAACGTCATCACCACCGCCAGTTGTGAGCGGCCGACCGACCCTGTCGCGGAGGGCATCGACGTCACCCGGGCGGAGTTCGAATACGCGGTGACCCATGAGGGCGCGCTCGACGTGGACGACATCCTCGACCGTCGGACCCGCATCGGCCTGGTGCCCCGCGATCGCGAGCGGGTTGTCGCCGTGGCAGAGGAGTTCCT
>NZ_JCALDF010000040.1:0-41448 GCF_059812725.1 Mycobacterium sp. NGS41 | reverse complement strand
CTGACGATGTCCGCAGCTTACCGAGGGCCGGTCAGGCGTCGATCACGACGCGACCGCTTTTCGCCCGCGACACACAGACCAGCATTTCATCCTCGCCCTCCACGGCGCGCCCGCGGCGATCGACCTCGCCGCCCAGCACCTTCACCTTGCAGGTTCCGCAGAACCCTTGCTGGCACGAATACGCGGTCGTCGGGTCGCCGTCGAGCATGACACCCAGCGCCGACCGGTTCGCCGGCACGCTGAGCACCCGCCGCGAGCGCGCGAGTTCCAGCTCGAACGGCACACCGTCGACGACCGGCGGGGGACTGAACCGTTCGTAGTGCAGTGGCGCGTTGGCGTGCTCGTTGCGCGCCGTGCGCACCGACTCCAGCAGGCCGGTGGGGCCGCAAACATACACCGCGGTCGTCGGGCCGACGTCGGCAAGCAGATCCTCCGCAACAGGGATGCGGCCGCGCTCGTCGTCGGCCCACACGGTGACCCGCTCCGGCGCCACCGCCACCACCTCGTCCAGCAGCGGCATGTACTCACGGCTCCGACCGGCATACACTGCGCGCCAGTTCATTCCGCGCTGCTGAGCCAGCTGAATCATGGGCAGGATCGGCGTCACGCCGATGCCGCCGATCACGAACAACAGCTCCTGCTCATCGGTGACAAGATAGAACGCGTTGCGGGGACCCTCGAACTCCAGCGTGTCGCCCACGTCGAAGGCGTCGTGCATCTCGATCGAGCCGCCGCCGCCATCGGCGATCCGACGCACGGCGATGCGGTAGTCGGTGCGCCGCCCGGGCGAGCCGCAGAGCGAGTACTGCCGACGGCGGCCCGAGGGCAGCCGTACGTCGATGTGCGCGCCGGGGGTCCAGGACGGCAGCAACGCGCCATCGGGGTCGGCCAACGTCAAGACGACAACGTCGGGTGCGACCAGGTCACGGCTTGTGACGACCGCGGTGCAGGTGCGCTGCACCGGCGCGATGCGCGACGGGTTCCACCGCGACAGCGACGCAAAGCCGCCGAAGAGGGCACCCGCGCCGGTCAATGCGGTGAAAAAGCGGTCGCGCGAGCGGCGGCCATACAAGTCGGCAGGTCTACTGCTCCAAAGGGTCTGTGACACGGGAAGTCTCGCTATCTCTGTCTGATGTCTAATCGCGCGAACAGGCGAAGGGACGAGGGGCTGATGCGGCGCGCCGCATAGCCGACCCGGGACTCAGCCGCGATCGGCAACACTGCCGGGCCGGTCCGGACTGCTTTGACAATCGCCTTGGCGGTGGCTTCGGGCGTGTAGTTACGACGCCGGTACGCGGCGTCGGCCTTGTCGCGGGCGTGTTCCTGCTCGTCGGCGGTCATACCCGCATAGACCATGCTCTTGGCGAAATTCGTGTTGACGAATCCGGGACACACCGCCGTGACCGTGATGCCGTCGTCGGCGAGATCGGCACGCAACGATTCGCTGAACGCGAGCACCGTCGCCTTGGTCGTGACATAGGCGACGGCGGATTTGAACGGCACATACGCCGCGGCCGACGACACGTTGATGATCGTCCCGCCCTGGCCTCGCTCGACCATCTGCGCGCCGAACGCCCGGCTGGCGCAGATGACGCCGCGCACATTGACCTCCATGATGGCGTCCCACTGCTCCGGCGTCGTCTCCAGGAAACGGCCCGCCAACCCGATGCCGGCGTTGTTCACCAGGATGTCGACCACGCCATGCTTGTTGTGCACTTGTGCCGCAAGGTTATTGATCGCCGCTTCGTCGCTGACGTCGACCTGGTAGACCGCGGCTTCGGCGCCGGCGGCCCGGACGGCGTCGGCGGTTTCCTCGCCGCCGGCGAGATCGCGGTCGACCACCAGGACGGTGGCGGCACCTTGGCGCGCCAACTCCACGGCGGTGGCCCGGCCGATCCCGGCGCCTGCCCCGGTGACCAAGGCGAGCTTGCCTCGGACGGCACGGCGGCCGGTGCCGATGACGGACTCGGCCGCCGTAGCCCCGCCTTCTATGACCAGGTCGACCCACTCGCCGGTGAGCCGGGCGATGACGTCGGGACGCGACGCGACCACCCAGTGCCCGCCTTCGATCGGGACGACCCTGCTGCGGGCCGGTATCGAGCCGGTGAACCGCTGCAGGGCAGGCGACACGAAGTAGTCTTGGCGCGCGGTCAACACCTGCACCGGGACGCTGGTCTGCGGCAACTGCGGTCCGGGCGACAGCAGCGGCCGCGGCATGTTGGCGCGGTACAGGTTGAGCCCGTTGAGGTAATCGTCGACCGAGCGGTAGTCTGCACGGTACTGGGTGCGGGTGCTCGACCGGCCGATAAGTTCAACTGTCTCAAAGATTTTCGCACCCAGCCCGGACCGGGCCGCCGCCTCTGGGGCGCGCGGGGTCAGCAGGAACCAGATGTAGCCGGAGGCGAAGAACTGTTTGACCACGTCGATCGCGGCGCGGGGGGTGCGCGCCGAGCGCAGAAACCTGCCAGCGTAGGTCAGGTGCGTCCCGGCGACCGACGTGAACGATGCCACCTTGGCCATCACCGAGTCGTCGGTGACCGCCGCCCAGGCCTGAATCGCGCCCCAGTCATGCGCCAACAGATGCACCTTGTCTACGCCCAGGCTGTCGATCACTGTGCCGATATCGGCGACCAACTGGGTGAGCCGATATCCGGATCGGTCTGCCGGCGTTGCTGATTCGCCCGCGCCGCGCACGTCGTAGGCGACGAAGTTGTATTTGCCGTTGTGGCGCTGGCTGAGCTCGTTGGCAACCCCGTCCCACACATGGTGGTTGTCGGGGTAGCCGTGGACGGCCAGGATGGTCGGGCGCCGCTTGTCGATGTCGGTGTAGGCGTGAACCGCCAGGTTTACGCCGTCCGACGCTGACACGCCGGTAGAGGCCGCGTGGATGGTGGTCATGGATTCTCCGCGGAACGTTAGTGCGACGCGCGCGCTGCGGGCGATCGAGCCAGGTAGTCGACCGCGCGTCCCACCCCGCCCAGCTGGGACGGGTGAAAACCAGGCTTGTAGTAGGCGCTGATGACAGGCAGGAATTGGGTCGGCCCGGGCAGCAAACCCCGTCGTGCCGCGGACAAGTAGTCCCGCCAGCGCGCTTTGGTCCGCGGCGGCAAGTGCGGGTCGACCGAGTGCATGAAGCGCACGCCGCGGATCCACAGCAACGCCAGGGCCGGCGTTATCAACAACTGGGTGCGCACCTGCCGCCAGTAGCCGGCACGCAGATGCTTCATCGTGTCGAACGCGACCGCCTTGTGCTCGACCTCTTCGGCACCGTGCCAGCGCAGCAAGTCCAGCATCACCGGGTCGGCGCCGGCGGCGTCGAGCTGCGGGGTGTCGAGAATCCACTCACCCAGAATGGCCGTGTAGTGCTCGAGGGCCGCCACCATCGAGACGCGCTCGAGCAGCCAGCTTTCCCGCCGACGCCGGCTCCAGCGGGGCCGGTCTCCGAGCAGCTTCTGGAACATCCAGGTGACCTGATCGATGAACGGTGTCAGGTCAACGTCATTGGCGGCGAAGTGGTCGAGCACCCCCGAGTGTGCTTGGGAATGCATCGCCTCCTGGGCGATGAAGCCCTGGACGTCGAGCCGCAGCTGATCGTCCTTGATCAGCGGTAACGCATCCTTGAATACCTTGGCGATGAACTCCTCGCCAGCGGGCAGTAGCAGGTGCAGCACATTGCAGAAGTGCGTGGCCATGATCTCGTTGGGCACGTAGTGAAACGGCAGTTTCGCCCAGTCGAATTCGACGTCGCGCGCCTGCAGGACGAGTCGCTCGTGATCGAGCGACTCGTCGTGCCGACCAGTTGCCTGGTCATCGACAGTGAACATGGTGAACCCCTTCGCAGAATATCGCTTTACGACACCGGAGTGTGCTTACGCACTGCATCGGGTCTCGGCCTCGGCCTCCGCGATGAGGCCCTCGCTGCGCACGAAGCGGAGCAGGTCGTCGACCGTTTGGGCCAGTGCCGGCTCGTGCAGCCGAACCTTGGCCAGCGAACGCGCGCGACGGTACTGGGTGTTGTCGTACCGCTTGTCCCGCATCGCAGTGATCTTGCCGGCCGAACGAGTGAGGAAATCGACCAGCGGATACAGCGGATCGCCAGGTCCGGCCAGCTTGTTCACCTGCTCGGTGAACGACGGGATGTCGTGGTACTCGAAGTGGTAGCCATGCCGCTCGGACAACAGCCGGGTGACCGCCATCAGGCCGTAGTACTCATCCGCGGTGATGTTGAAGACGGTGCCCACCTCGTCCGGGAGGTCCGTTTCCATCAACTCGACGATGTGATCCGCGACCAGGTCCGCCGGTAGCAGGCTGATCTGGTTGAGCGCTTCGACGGCCACGCCATGCTGAATCATGAACGCCGTGAGGCGCACCAGGATGTCCTCACTGCTCCCGAAGCCGGCGCTGGTGGGAGAGATGAGCGAGGGCCGGTAGATACGCACGTCGAGTCCTTGGCGCTGGGCTTCCAGCACCAGCTGCTCGGCGACCCACTTGGTTTGCGAGTAGCCGAAGTCCAGGCCGCTCATCGCTTCGTTCGCATCCCACTCGCCGACCACCGGCAGGGTGCTCCAGCCGTATATGAACGTGCTGGACACCAGGTGGAAGGCCTTCCGGTGCGAGGTCATAGCCAGGCGCAACAGCTCCCATGTGCCGCCCACATTGGGGGCCCGCAGGGCGTCGTACGTCCGGACGTAGTTGACCAGGGCGCCGTTGTGGACGATGGCATCCATGCTCTCGGCCAGGCGCTGGAACGCCGCCTCACCGATGCCCAGGTGTGGCTCGGCCAGGTCGCCGCAGATCACCCGCACGCGGTCCCGGACCTCGGCTTCCAGCTCCGGGGACCAGAGCTGAGCCCGGCGCAGCGAGGCGACGATCCGGTCCAGACCGTGGTCCGGGTCCGTGGCGCGCATCAACGTGTGCAGGGTGTAGGACGTGTGCGCGAGCAGGCTGCTCAGCAGGAACGGCCCCAGGAACCCGGTAACGCCGGTGACCAGCACGTCGGTGACTGCGCCCGGACGGGCGTCAGGCAGCGCCGGCAGGGGCAGCTGCGCGTCGGCGCGCATCTGCCTGGTCTCGTATGCCTCGTATTCAGCGGAGATCTGAGCCAGTGCCTGCCGCACGGCGTCGAGCGGTTGCCCGTCCCGATCACCGAACTGGCCGACCAGCCGGAAGAACTCGGCGACCGTCAGGCGCTGCAGCAGCCGCGTGTTGACCTCCTCGGCGAGCTCGCCGGCGCCGTGCTCTTCCAGCAGGGCCTGCAGGTCGTTGCGCAGCTCGGCCAGGCTCACCGAGTCGATGCCGAGGTCGGCGAAGGAGCAGTCCTCCTGACCGGTGAGGTCGTAGCTCTCGATGAGATGGTGGAAGCGCTGCATCGGACCGGCGTCGGCGTCCAGCGGTTCGTGAACGCGCTGGACGTAGGTCGCCAGCGCGGTCATCTTGCCGTCCAGCCAGTGCTGACGACTTTCCCGACGCCTGATCTTCCCCGACGTGGTCTTGGGGATGCTGCGCGCCGGCACCACCGCAATGGTGTGCGGTTCGATGTGGCAGTGCTTGCGGATCGCACGGGCCAGGGCTTTGGTGTCCGGGAGCGCGTTCTCATTGCGCGTCTCGGCGACCACGACCAGCTCTTCCTGTCCGTCGCCTTCAACAGAGAAGGCGGCGACGCAGCCGTGGCGGATTTCCGGTGCCGCCCGTTCCACGATGGCCTCGATGTCGGCGGGGTAGCAGTTGACGCCACGGACGATGATCAGGTCCTTGGTCCGGCCGCAGACGAACAGCTCGCCCTCGTACATGAAGCCGAGGTCGCCCGTCCGCAGGTAGCTGCGGTCGTCCTCTCCGGCGATACGGGCTTCGAACAAATCCGCGGTGGCGTCAGGGCGGTGCCAGTAGCCGTCCGCCTTGGAAGGTCCGTCTACCCAAACCTCGCCGACCTGGCCCTCGCTCAGGGGCTGCTGCGACTCGGGGTCGACAATGCGGACCACATTCTCGGCGAGCGGCTTTCCGGAGCTCACCAGCAGGGCCTGGTTGTTGTTCTCGGGCAGCGTCTTCTCGACCCGCGCGACGTTGTGTTGCAGCGCTCGCTTGTTGACGGCCAGGATCTGGCGTCCGCGCAGCGTCACGATCAGCGTGTTTTCCGCCAAGCCGTAGGCACCGGTGACCGCCTCGGGCTTCAGGCCGTAGGGAGCGAAGCGCTCACGGAAGCGGATGAATGTCTTGGCGCGCAACGGCTCTGCGCCAGTGACTATCGAGTCGAGGCTGCTCAGGTCGAGGCCGACCAGCTCCGATGTCGGAAGCTTGTCCTCGCGCAGGCAGTACTCGAGTGCGAAGTTCGGGCACGGCGTGTGGGTTGCGCGCAAGTCGCTGATGAGCCGCAGCCAGGTCGCCGGCTTCTTGAGGAAGTCCTCCGGTGACATGCCGTGATTGGTTCCGCCGTTCACCAGGATGAAGAAGTAAGCGGAGATCAGGCCCATGTCGTGGTGCTGGGGGAGCCAGCTGACGTTCACCTCGCCGCCGCTGAAGGCGCGGCCGTTGGCGATGACGTTCTCGTGCGTCACCATGACGCCCTTGGGGTCGCTCGTGGAGCCGGACGTGTACTGCAGGAAAAGCACGGGGCCGGGCGTGTCCGCCACGAGCGCTCCGCCGAACTCTCGGGTGGCGTCCGTCGCGAACCAGGGCAGCTCCGGCAGGCGCTGGGCGTCTGACCAGGGCAGCACACCATCGAGGTGGCCGACCATCAGCCGGTAGTTGTACTCGAGCTCCTTGGTCGACAGCACCGCCTTGGCCTGGCTGTCCCGTGCGATGAAACTGAGCTTGGCCAGGCCGGCCTCGAACGCCATGGGCAGGGGAGGGCTGACCGGTACCGCGACGACCCCGATGCGTGCACAGGCGATGAGCGCTGCCACCATTTCCAGGCCTGGCGGGTAGACGAGCAGCGCCCGCTCTCCCTGCTTCAGACCGACCTCGGTGGACAGGTAAGCGGCAAGCTCACGTGTCCTCTCGGCGAAGCTCTGGTAGGTGTACTGCTCGAGCTCTCGGCCGTCGACGTCGACGAATCTGTAGAGGATCTGGTCCGGTTGCTGCTCTTCCCACATCCGCAGGTAGTCAATAAGAGTCTCCATGGGAGTCGCTCCGTTTCAAGTCGGTGTTCGGTTCTGTAACCGCGATCAACTGAGCACTTCCCCCGTCGCAAGTGCTGATGAAGACCGATACTAGCCGCCGATGCGGCTCAAGCAAAGATGTTTGCAAGCTTTTTTTGTGCTACATATGAATTTCACAGCTAACCAGATCCAACGGCATGCATTTCGCTTGCTTGATCCGGATGTGATTGTGTCCGTAGGTACGGATTCAAGTTTTCAGTAGTCGCGATTGTCAGTATCTCAGTAGTCGGTTGGAGCCCTATTTTACCTGGTAAATCCGATTAATACGGAGATACTGAGATGCGAATCTCCGTATCTCAGTATTTAATGATTCGTGCGCGGGGCGTGGCTCGTAAACGACGTTCAGCATTTTCGCCGCTAATATCGAGGACTGATTGGCAAACAAGAACTGCTAAGCATAGGTACCCGATAACCCGCCAGCGGTCAGCGTCGTAGCAACGGGTCGCGGGGGCTCTGCAGCGGCCTCGGGTCGCGCGATCACCAGGCCACCGTCCCATCATCGCAGTGCCCATCAGCTATGACAGCGGTTCGGACATACTGACGTACTGAAGCCGCTTCATCGCACCGTCCTGAGCGCCCGGGATGACCGGCCGGCAACGGACAACGGGTCAGAATCGGGGCGTGTGATTCACGCCACTTGACGCCGACAGCGCGGTCGCAGACCTACGCGAGCGCAGCGACCGAGGGTTCTACCCGCGCGACGCGGATGAGTGGCCCGGCGCGCGCCACCAGCTTGACGATGTCGAAAAAGCGCTCGCCGTCGACGATCGGCGCCAGCGGTTCGTCCTCGGCCTCGATGATCATCTCCCGGCCGTTGACGTCGCGTAGCTCGAAACCACCGCGGATCTTGCCGGTGCGCAGTGCCCGCGGCATCTGCGCGATGATCCTCGACGGCCTGAGGTTTCCCGCCTGGAAGTGCAGCAGCCCAGGCTCGGACGCTTTGGGGAAGAGCCGGAACCCGCCACCGATAACCAGGTCGATCGCACCGGCATGCAGAAACCTGTGTTCACGGGTGGGGACCTCGTCGCCGTCGATTACCACCCGGGCCTGCGTCGGAATGAACAGTTTTGTCGCGTAGTTCGGCGTGATCGCGTGGCCAGGTTGAATCTTGTTCTGCATGTAGTCACGGGCTGACCGGACGATCACTTTCACTACGTCTGCCCGGCCGTGGGTGTGGTTGTCGTAGTACCTGTCGTAGAACCGGTTGCCGACGCCTCCAGCCGCCAGCCCGAAGCAGAGGCGGTGGAATGCCTCGCCGTCCTTGGTTTCACCGTCGAGTGTCAGAGTGTCGAGGCGCATTTCCGGTGGGGGTCGGTCCGCCTGCGCGGCCAGCGCCAGTTCGCGCAGGATCTCCTTGGGCCGCCCCTTTACGCCCGCCTTACGCCCGATGGCGTTGACACTGCCGCCCATGCTGGGTACGAACGTCGGCCAGTCGTGCGGATCGGCGATGCAGTGCTCGGTGTCGTTGACCAGCCAGTTCAGCGATCCATCGCCGCCATCGCTGACCAAGTGGGTGATCCGCGGTAACAGCTCCCCCAGGACCTTGCGGACGTCCTCGGCGGAGTGGGTTTCGTGCACTTCGCCCCACTTGCCGAGAATGTTTTGGAGTTCGCGGCTGCGCCCAGGCGCAGCAATATTCCTGCGGGCGTGCGGATTGAAGATGACGCCTATATACATCCGGGGTCACCCACCCGTGCCTGGCCGATGTGATTCCTCGCCGCGACAGCCGGCGGCGTCGACAAGGATGGCTGACGAGCGGGGTACATCGCGTCCCAATTGAGTTCTCCTTGGGAAAAGACTGCGTCCAGGCGGGATTCCGCGCGGCACCAAGCACGATACCTGTGACGGAGGCGGTTTTAATCCTTTTCCAGCCATCGCCGTTTGAGCCGGCCGGCTCGGTGGCCAACGCCCGGCAGACGCCCTTCACGCCTTCGGTTTAGTGTTGCTGCCATGTCTGATTGGACCGCGGCAGACCTGCCCTCTTTCGCCGGACGCACGGTTGTCGTCACCGGTGCGAACGCTGGACTGGGTGAGGTGACTGCGCGCGAACTGGCCCGGGTCGGCGCCCATGTCGTCCTTGCCGTGCGCGACACGCAAAAAGGTGAGTCCGCCGCTGGGCGCATGACCGGTGACGTTGAGGTGCGTCAGTTGGACTTGCAGGATCTCTCTTCAGTGCGCACGTTCGCCGACGGTATGGACGAGGTCGATGTCCTGGTGAACAACGCCGGCATCATGGCGGTCCCGCACGCGTTGACGGTCGACGGCTTCGAGCGCCACATCGGCACCAACCATCTCGGTCATTTCGCGTTGACCAACCTGCTGCTGCCCAAGCTGACCGATCGGGTGGTCACGGTGTCCTCGCTGCAGCACATCATCGGCTACATCAGCTTCAAGGACCTGCACTGGCAGTCGCGCCCCTACTCGGGCTTCCTGGCGTACGGCCAGTCGAAGCTGGCCAACCTGCTGTTCACCAGCGAGTTGCAGCGGCGTCTGGATGCCGTAGGCTCTCCGCTGCGCGCGCTGGCCGCCCACCCCGGCTGGTCGCACACGAACCTGCAAGGTCGCTCCGGCAACAGGTTGAGGGACGGCCTGGTATTGGCCGCCGACCGCGTCGTGTCCTCGGACGCCGACTTCGGCGCCCGGCAAACGCTGTACGCGGTGTCGGAGGATCTCCCGGGAGACACGTTCGTCGGCCCGCGATTCGGCCTCTGGGGCCGCACCCAGCCGATCTGGCGCACCTGGCTGGCCAAGCGAAAGACCACCGCCGCCGCGCTCTGGGAGCTGTCCGAGCAGCTCACCGAGACCAAATTTCCGCTCTAAGGGCACCGGTATCGGACATTTGCCGCTGGGCACTCGCTTTCGCACTAGAGTCATTGCGAAGAAACTGCTGGTACGCAGCGGGTGTGCTGAGTGGCTTCAGGGGCGGGATCTCGGCGAGGAGGGCAACCATGTTGGAATGGAAACTGCAGATCATCCCGGCGATCTTGGCCCTGCTCGCCGCGCTCTCGGCCGCAATCGGAAGTGTGGTCCGTCAACGGTCCGCTCATTCGGTCACCGAGGAAGAAGTCGGCCACCTGGCGCTGTTCAGCATGCTGGTGCGCAATCGCCGCTGGTGGCTGGGCGGTCTCGGAGATGTCGCCTGCTACATACTCATTGCTATTGCGCTGGACCACGGTTCGGTCATGCTCGTCACCTGCCTGCAGGTGACGGTGTTGCTGTTCGCCATGCCCATCTATGCACGGGTGACCGGCCATCCCATCACACGCTCGGAGTGGGTGTGGGCGATAGCGCTGGCCGCCGCGTTGGCGTTGCTCATCAAGGTCGGAGATCCGACGGTCGGCAAAGATCGGGGCGCGATCAGCGACTGGCTCATCGTGGCAATCGTGATGGGTCCGGCGTTGGTGTTGTGCGTACTGGGGGCCCGGATTTTGAAAGGCCGTCCGGCCTCGGCAGTGCTGCTGGGGGCGGTGTCCGGATCGTCGATGGCGTTGTTCGCCGTGCTGACCAAGGGCATTGTCCAAGTGATTCATCATGGCGGCCACCACTTGCTGCACACCTGGGAGTTCTACGTATGGATCCTCGCCGGGGTTTCCGGGATGATCTTCCAGCAGTCAGCGTTCCGCGCCGGTTCGCTGACCGCATCGCTGCCGACGATCACCGTCTTGAAGCCCATAGTGGCCGTGATACTGGGGATCGCCGTGCTCAAGGAGACGTTGCAACTAAAAAGTGGCCCGGAATGGGCTTTGTTGATAGCGATAACGGTGCTGGTGATCGTCTCGACGGTGATGCTGGCGCGAGGTGAGGCCGCAACCATATCGGAGGATGCGGAGGAAGCCGCGCATCACGAGGCGATCAGCGGCGAACCGCACGCAGTTCCGTCGGACCAACCGAAGAAGGTGACGTCGGAACCCCTGAGCGACTGACGCGCGCTCTCGCGGGGCGGCGATTGACCGAAAATCGGGCAAGACGCGTAGTCCTACTCATCCGCAGCGGCCCGCGGCCCAGCATGCTGATCGCATGCCGCCCACCAAGCTCCGCAAGGTCGACACCGACACACGGCACCTGACCGCGAGGTCGCACGTCCGACACCAGGCGGCCGCAAGAATTCCGCAAGAGTTTCGCGAAGATGTGGCAAGCCGAGTGCCGCAATCTATGTGCGCTGGGCCACAACGGCCGACTCGCTTCCGTCTCCGCCGTCCCGAAGTTGGGACCGGTAGCGCCACCGACGGTGTCCACTTGCCCACAGACATGGGCCCACCCGGGACCACGATCCGCCGAAAGGATGACACAGTGAGCGCCACCCGCGACAGCGTCCTGACGCTTCACAGATCGCGCACGCTCGCCACGACCGACACGACTCCCCGGGTCAGGGCCGTCACCGCTGTAGCGCCGCTGCCTAGCACTTCACCCGCTCCACGGAAATGGCGGCAGCTGGGCCTTTACGCGCTCAAGCCCTGGTACACCCGTCGGCTCACACCAATCGTCAATGCTGCTGTAGCACAGAGAATCTCACCAGACGTCTTTACGGCGGCCGGGGTGGTGGCAGCGGGTGCGGCCGGCGTGGCCGTCGCACTGGGCTGGTGGCCAGTCGCCGCGCTGTTTCTCGCGCTGCGCCTGGCCGGGGCCAATCTCGACGGCGCAGTCGCTCGCGCCCGCGGAGTGAGCCGGCCGTGGGGGTTTGTCGTCAACGAAATCGGTGACCGCGCCTCCGACCTGCTGACCTTCGCGGGGCTGGCGGTCTGGGCTGCACGGCAGCACGGGCCGGGCCTGCATTTCCTGTCCTGGCCGGTGCTCATGGTCCTGGGGGCGGCCCTGGCCGCGACGCTACCTACGTTCGCGTCGCTGGCTGCGGCTGGTGCCGGTGCAGAGCGGCGCAACGGCGGCCCGTTGGGCAAAACCGAGCGCTGCCTATTCGTGCTGGTGGCCACCGCATTTCCGGTGATCCTGCCGGTGGTCTGCACGCAACTGGTGAACGGTTCGCTGATCACCACGGTGCTCCGACTGCGGGCCGCGCGCCGCGAGTTGGCCGTGCAGGAGCCACACCGGGAGGCTGCCGAGATCGCGGTGGCCGCCGAACCGTTGGTGGGGGTGCTGGCATCATGACCGCAACCAGAATCTCGAGTGCGCTGCGGCGTCGGCTGTGGCGGGCGGCGGCCGCCGTTTCGGGCGGGCTGACCGTGACCGGGCGGTGGACCGTGGCCGGGGGCTGTGTGGTGGTGGCCAATCACTCTTCGCACGCCGACACCGCGGTGCTGCTGGCCGCATTACCCTCCACAGCCCAGCCCGTCTTCGCGGCGGCGGCCGACTACTGGTTCGACGTGCCGCTGCGCCGTTTCATAGCGTCCACGGTGGCCGGCGTGCTCCCGGTGCGGCGGTCCGGTCGGGGCACCTATGCGGAGTTGCTGGCCGCGGCTCGTCCGGCGCTGATGGCCGGACGCACAGTCGTCATCTACCCGGAGGGCACCCGCTCAAAGGACGGGAGTATAGGGGAATTCCGTTCCGGTGCACTGCGATTGGCGCGTGACTGCGGTGTGCCGATCGTTCCGGTCGCGGTGCTGGGCACCGCCGACGTGCTGCCCAAGGGCACCAACTTCATCTCACCGGCCCCGATGCAGGTCCGCATCGGCCAACCCGTCGACCCACACACCGTCTCGGGATCGCAGTTGCGGGAGCAGGTGACGACACTGCGCGGAGACCGCCTGCCGAAGCCATCCCACCGGTACGCGCTGGCTGCGTGAGATCCGCTAAGACCAGGCCGCGATCACCGCGGAGAGCGCGGCGGTGAAAACAATGGTCGCGACGATCAAGTAAACGCCGTAAAAACGTCGCAGCCAGCGATGGAACAGGCTGGACAGCAGCCACAGCACCAGCCCCACCGTCGAGATTCGCAATCCACGCTCAAGCAGTGTCCAGCCGGCCAGCCTCCACAGCTCTACGCCGTGTTCACCGGCGGCCCGGGCGTACACCTTGACCGGGATGCCCGACAACGCCTGATGCATTATCGCGCTGGGCCCTTCGGCGAACTGGCCAACGGCCATCGCCGCCATCCGCGGGGTCGTCAGGGGTGCCGGCAGCACGACACCGCGAGACGTCAGCCACGCGTTGGTCAGCACACCGAGCACGGAGCCGCCGATCACCGCAGCGGCCAACGGCATCACGCGGCGCGGCACCGCAGCGGCGAACAGCACCAATGCCATCTCGGCGACGATGAACCAGCTCAGCGCCTCGGCATACCCCCACAGAAACGCCAAGGGCAGGCCATACGGGCCGGCGACGAAACGGGCGATCGCCGACCAGACCCGTGATGGGCGGTCCTGCGGGCTGGATTCGTCACGCATGGCGCTCATCGGCACCTCATCCGAGAAGATACGCCAGCGGGAGAACCAGCAACAGTGAGTCGATCCGGTCGAGCAGACCTCCGAAGCCCGGCAGCCACGAGCCGGCGTCCTTGACCTGGGCCTGTCGCTTCACCATCGACTCGACGAGATCGCCGAGCACACCGCCGAACGCGACCGCGATGAGCAGACCGACCGAAATCGTGCCGAGCAGCGTAAGCACAAGAAACGCCCCGATGACCGCGCCCACCAACCCGCCGACCGTCTTGTTGGGGCTCAACGGAGACAACGGCCGACGGGCCCAGCCGAAGTGGCGCAACCCTTTTCCGCCGCACCAGGCAGCGACGTCGGCGGCGGCCGCCGCGAAGCACACCAGATACGCCTGCGACCACAACACCACCAGGTGCGCCAACGACCAGCAAATCCACACCGAACCGAACGCGGTGAACGTGGTACGCCTGCCACCATGTTCGACATCGCCGCTGAGCACCGACGGCAGCGCACAAGCCAGCACGACGATCGGCGCAAGGCTCAGCAGCGATGGACGCAGCCACGCCGCGACCGGATACAACACAGCCAGCCCCAGTAGCAACCCAAGGTCGACCTTGCCCAGATTCACCAGGCGCTCGTACTCGGCGACCGCGACCACGGCCAGCGTCGCGGCCAATACCGCAGTTGTGCCGTGGCCCAACCAGATCGGGATCCCCACCGCGGGTGCGATCATCATCCAGCTCGTCCAGCGCTGGATCAACTCCCGCTTGCGTGACGAAAGCACCGCGATGCCGGCGATCGCCAGGACCGCCACCGTAACCCACATGAAGAACACAGACCGCGAATGCAGATGGATGTGCAGCGGACCCAGGTCGAAGTTAAGTGGCAATCGGCGATCGAAATGCAGGATTCGCAGGTAGCAGTCGACCAGCATCAACGCATCCAGGTCAGTGGGTCCACATCGGCCTTCCGACAAAAGCGCTGTTCCTCAACGCATATCGCGTCCATCGTCAATGCGACACCGTCGCGCCAATCATCCGGCGGACGGTTCGTTAGGTCCATATGGCCATCGAACCCCACGCACAGCAGCACCCCGGGCTCCATGGCCGCTAACGCTAAGGTCACTGTGCCCTGCGGACTACCGCTTTCGACGAATCCGCCGTCAAGGTCGTGTTGCTGGGCGAGACGCAAGAATTTCGCATGAATTCCGCGACGATGTGGCAAGCGGCGTGCGGCACCGTATGTGTTGTCGGTCAGAGCGACCGAGCCCGCGAGGGACTCACCTTGCAACACGAAGGAACGACACCGTGAACACCGCCCATACCCTCAAGCAGCTGATCGCGGGGGCGTTGCTGGCAGGTGCCGTCGCAGCCGCTGGATTTGGGGCCGGCAGCGGCCGAACGTCCACTGTGTACAGGCCTGCGGGGTGTCCCGTGGGACAGTATTGCGGCCTGCTGGGGCGTTGAGCGCAAGGAGGATTCGTCGACCTGCATCGCGCCTGCCCGTCAACGGGTAACCCCGAGCACAATCTCGATCCGGCGCGAGAAGATCGGTTAACGTACCGAATGGCCTCAATACAGCTCTCGATGGGAATCCCGTCGTTCTCCGCCGACCAGCCCACCAACTGGGAGCACCTGACCGAGTGGGCACAGCTGCTGGAGCGCTGCGGGTTCGACCGGTTACTGGTGTCGGAGCACATCGCATTCGGGATGAACATGGACGCTTACGCGGACCCGAAGATTGGCGGAACCAGCGGCGGCCGCCAGCCCACCGGCCCCGACGGGCACTGGTTGGAACCGCTGACGACGCTGACCTATCTCGCCGCCAGGACGCAACGCATCCGGATGGGAACGAATATCCTGCTAGCCGCGCTGCGTCCGGCCGCGGTACTTGCGAAAACCCTCGCCACCATGGATGTTTTGTCGGGTGGTCGCATCGACCTCGGAGTGGGCGTCGGCTGGCAACGTGAGGAATACGAGGCGGTCGGGGTCGGCTTCGACAACCGCGGGAGTCTGCTGGATCAGACACTCGAGGTATGCCAGCGGTTCTGGCGGGAGAACGAGGTCAGCTACCAAGGGCCGGGGCTGAGCTTCGACCGGATACACCAGATGCCCAAACCCATCCAATCGAGCGGAGTGCCGATCTGGGTGAGCGGAACGGTCAACCGTGCGGTTGCTCGCCGCCTGGCCCGCTTCGGAAAGGGTTGGATCCCTTGGGGATCGGACGCGAAAGACGTCGCCGCCGGAATCGAGAGGATGCGCGCCGCGGTAGAGCGCGCCGGCGGCGACCCGCACGGGTTCGGCGTCGCGGGCACACTGCGGGTCAAGGCCGATGCGGATGGCCGGCCCGATCTGGCGGCGGCGACCGCCGCTGCGGTACCGCTCGTGAAAGCGGGGGTGACCGACCTCAGAATGACGCATTGGCCGCTGCCGGCCGACAACCGGGAGCGCGACATCGCCGCGCTGGCCGCAGCAATACACGATGCTACCTGCGGTTGACCAGCCTGCAAGGCTGGCGGAATGGGTCGTATCGTGCGACTAGAACACAAACTGTAATGTCTACTGTTGATCACGCAGGAGGAGACATTCGATGATGGCTACACAGTGACCGAGCCGAATACGGCACCGTACGATGTCGATCCGGTGATTTCGCGGCCGTACCTCGTGCGCAACGAAAACCACTATGTGCCAAACGAAATCGCGCGCGGCGGCTGGGGACCGTCGATCAGCGGCCACGTTGTCGGCGGCCTGCTGGGCTGGGCGGTCGAGCGCGCGGTAGACGACCCGCAACTGCAGCCTGCTCGGCTTACCGTCGATCTTCCCCGACCGACCAGGCTGGAACCGCTCGAGGTACATACCCGCGTGCAGCAGGACCGACGGCGACTCCGGCTCGTCGAGGCCGTTGTCACCCAGCATGGGACGCCGGTGGCACACGCAAGCGCACTGTTCCTGCGGCGCGGCCCGCAGCCCGACGGACAGGCTTGGTCGCAGCCAGTGCAGATGCCGCAGCTTCCGCTCGACCAAGACGGTGCCAACCCGTCACTTTTCATCCGGACCTACGGCTGGGGCAGCGGCATCCAGAATCCCGATCCGGAGTGGACCGAGACGCCTGGGCCGAAGTACACGTGGTTGCACGAGACGCGCCCGTTGATCGATGACGAGCCGCTCACCCCCTTCACCCGTGCGGCGATGGCCGGTGACATCACGGCGTCAATTGCCAACTGGGGCACCCAGGGGTTGCAGTTCATCAATGTCGACTACACCCTGACGCTGAGCCGGCTGCCCGAAGGGCCCCATCTCGGGCTCGCCTCACTGACTCACTCCAGCCACGACGGGGTGGCCAGCGGCTCGGCCGTCCTCGTCGACCACAAGGGTCCGGTAGGGACTGGCGTTTCAGTGGCGATAGCACAGTCGGGATTCCGTCCAGTATCGGAAAAGCCGCGAGCTGGATGAACAGCGAGGGCGATGCCGGCGGCAAGACCTTTTGGGCACTGGTCGCCGACGCGGCGCAGCACCATCCTGACCGGCCGCTGCTGGCCGATGACCATGGACGCTCCCTCACCGCGCGCCATCTGCACGATGCCGCGTGCGAAACGGCTGCCGCGTTCGCCGAGCGCGGGATCGGCACGGAGACAGTGGTGTCCTGGCAACTGCCCACCACGCTGGAGACCGTGGTCGTCATGACGGCGCTCGCCCGGCTCGGTGCGGTGCAGAACCCGATAATCTCGATACTGCGGGAACACGAGGTCAGCTTCATCACCGGCCAGCTCGAAACTGAATTCCTTGTAGTGCCAGAACTTTGGCGTGGTTTCGACCACGGAGGGCTCGCCCGGGAGTTGTCCTCGGACAAGGGTTTCGGCGTCATTACCGTCGACCTGACGACACCCCCGATCGCCGGAAGGCTTCGGCTGCCCAGGGCAAGTGCTGATGGGCTCGCCGCGCCACCGGCTCACGCCACCGACGCCCGATGGATTTACTACTCGTCGGGGACTACCGCATCTCCCAAGGGGATTCGTCATAGCGACGCGTCGGTGATGGCCGGTTCGACGGGCGTCGTGGGCATGGTCGGTGCGACCAGCCGCGATGTGAATCCGATTGCTTTTCCGATCGCACACATCGGCGGGGCAGCGATGCTGGCCGCCGCGTTGCTCACCGGCATGCGACTAGTGCTGTTCGAGACATTCGATCCAGCCACGACACCATTCCGGATCGCGGCGCACAAGCCGACATTTCTGGGCACCGCGACCCCTTTCTTCGTGGCGTACTTGGAGGCTCAGCGCACGAACGGCGATCAGCCGCTTTTCCCGTCCCTGCGCGGTTGCCTCGCCGGCGGCGCACCGATAACCGCCGATCTAGGGGGTCGGGTGCGCGAGGCCTTCTCGGTGCCAGGTATCGCCAACGCCTGGGGGCTCACCGAGTTTCCGGTCGCGACCTCACCGTCTCTTACCGCCCCGCCGGACGTGCTCGACTACACCGTTGGTGCGCCGGTACCGGGGGTCAGCGTCCGCATGGTCGACGATCGAGAAACCGAACCGCCGGTCGGGCATGAGGGGGAGTTGCGGCTCAAAGGTCCGCAATGCTTCCTCGGTTATGCGGACGCCGCACTTGACGCCGACGCGTTCGATAACGACGGCTGGCTGCGCACAGGCGATCTCGGGCTCATCGACACGAATGGCAATGTCCGTGTCACAGGCCGGATAAAAGATGCGATCATCCGAAACGCGGAGAATGTCTCAGCGCTCGAGGTCGAAAACGTGCTCGTCAGCCATCCCGAGATTGCCGATGTTGCGGTCATCGGCGTGCCCGACCGCGACACTGGCGAGCGCGTATGCGCTGTGGTGGTACCTCGTGCAGGCGACACGGTGTCGCTCGAATCCCTCGTGCAGCACTGCCGTTTGCGTGGGCTGAGCCGCTACAAATTCCCCGAGCGTCTCGTGGTAGTCAATGCGCTACCGCGCAACCAATTCGGAAAAGTAATCAAAAAGGACCTGCGCGAGACATACGGCTGAAACAGTTGCGGGCTGCTCGTTCCGCTGCGTCGGCCAGGGGTGCGATGATGCATCGCCTCAACCTGGCATACGGTTGATTCGGAATGGGTTCGGGTAGAGAAACGCATATGCAGCCGTCGCACGGGCCCGAGGATTCCGTGGAGGCTATACCCCCGGACATCCGGGCTCGCGTGATGCCCGCGGTACTCGATGAACTGGCCCGCTGGGGTGTCGAGCGGTTCAGCGTCGAGGCGATGGCAGAGCGCCACCACCTCGATACGGCGATGGTCTACCGCTACTGGGGCGATCGTCAACGCCTGATCGTCGATGCTGCTCTGGGCGACAACGAAACCTTGCGTTCGGTAACCGACACGGGTTCATTGCGCGGCGACCTCCTGGCGTTGGCGCGCAGCGTGACCGATCACGTCAACAGCGAGGTCGGCCGCACGTTTGTGCGGGCGCTGGTGATGAACCGTCGCGCGCGTCACGACGAAGGCACTCGAATGCTGTACTGGCGGGAGCGTTTCGCGGTCTTGCGCGAAATAGTGGATCGGGCGCGCGAGCGTGGCGAACTACGCGAGGGAGTGCATCCGGTCGCTGCCGTTCAAATCGTCGTGGCGCCCATGTATGTTCGCGCGCTTTACTCCGAGGATGCTATCGATGACGACTATTGCGCGGCCATCGCCGACCTGGCCTGGCATGCGCTGGCCCGCGAATAGGCCGGCCCGGCGCTTATCCCCGTGGATAACCCCGTCGTACGGTGCGGTCGAGGATGCCCAGCGTCGCCCGTAACGCACCTTCCGAGATCACTGGAAAGATTCCAGCATCGCGCCACTTCGCGTCGATATTCGACCAGTCGTAGAACGAGGTGACCACCGTGGCCGCGCCGTCGTCAGTGGGCTGCAGCCGGTAGCCGTAGACATGACCGATCTGCGGACGGATCTGGCCGAGAATCGTCCACGCGATCACCCGATCCGGTTCGAACTCGGTGATCTGCACGGTGACGTCGTACTTGCCCAGTTGCGGAAAGTCGTTGAGTGACTCGCGATCCATGTGGACGACGAAGCTTTGACCGACGGCACCCACTGGATCGCCTTCGGCGTCCTGCAGCATCCCCGACGAGTCGATCGCGACATGGCCCTGCGGGTCGCACAGCACCGCGAAGATCTCGGGCGGGGGCGCCGCGATGGTGCGCTGGGTCTCGATACGTTCGGTCATCAATCCTCACAACCGCCGACGACAGGGTCGCCGCTTACTCTACGACCGCCGCGCGGGTGTTTGCCGGCGTGTAGCGCGCTCGAGTGTGAAGCACACGACGGCCTGTCGGCGTGTCGCGTCGCACGATTCGCAGTCGGCAGCGACTGCCAGGCCAAATCGCCTCAATTGCAGCGTGTTTAGTGGTGCGTCCGTCGCCTGATCAGCCAAATGACGGCCGCCCCGCCGCACAGAATGACCGCGGCGAGCAAGGACTGCAACCCGACGACCACGAACGCGTTGACGTCATACCAACCGGCATCGCTGACACACTGATAGCGAACGCTGGTCCCCGACTGGCCCGGTTTATAGCTGTAGCCGGAGGAGCTGCTCACCAGGTGATACGGGCTGCGGCACACGATCCCGCTCATCCACAGTGCGCTCGACGGAAACACTGCGATGAGCGCCGCTGTGCCGCCGACGCAGAGGCCGATCGCCCCGCCGATGATTGCGGCGACCGCCCCGAACCGATCGGCCCCGGTGAGCTTGCTCCTTGGTCGCTGGTAGCCGATCCTGGTCGGCTGACCGAACGTCTGCGGGTGCACGGATTGGGAACCGTGACCGGTTGCGGTGTCGAATCGTTGTGCGCCGTCCTGGCCCGAATAGACCACCGAGTGACCGGATTTGATCGTGATGCGGCCGTTTTGCAGCACGCCGTCGATTTGTGTCTGCGACATACCCGCGTCGGCCGCTGCGCGCATGAACGCTTGTCGAAGCTGCGCTATTTCGGGACGTGACGGCCCGCCGGGCCCTGCAGGCTCACCCCTTCGTATCCCTTCCCACAAGTCTTGGGCATGCCGGCGTGCCCGCGCGTCGGCACTGTCCTGTTCGGCACCTGCCTGTGCGTCGGAGAATTGAGCCGGCTGCTCCGCAACCGGTTCCGCGCGAAGCGCCGCCTTCAGCTCGGCCAGCTGACGTTCCAGCTCGGCTATGCGCTTCTCAGGGTCGTCTTCGGTCACCCCCAGATGGTCGCACGGTGTAGGCCGGCGAGGCAGCTATTCGCCACTACGCCGATTGGCGATGAACTGAGTGCGCCGCCAACTCGTGAAACTCATATGGCACCCCGCGAGACAGGGAGCCTGTCACGCACCACACGTGCCGGTTACCTGCCTGCTGGACGGCGGCGGCGTCGCGCTGATCTGAGGCGCCGCCGTGCAGCCGGTGACTCCAAAACGGGAGTGAACTGTGGCTGAGCTATCGATCGATGCCGAAAATTCGCCCCGGCAGACCGGGTCGCGGGCACTGAACGCGCTGGGGCGCCAGACGTGGCTGGATCGGCCGAGCTACCGCCTGGAGCACGTCTTGACGTTTGGTTTCGCATCGCTTGGGCGCCATCGTGAGCGCGTCGCCAACCTTTTACACGGCACCTGGCTCGGTCATCCGCTGCATCCCGCGTTGACGTCGTTGCCGACCGGAGCGGCGGCGACCTGTCTGGCGTTGGACGCCGTCAGTGTGTTGCCCGGCACCGCAAAGGAATTGCAGGACGCGTCACAATACGCGTTGGGCGTGGGCATCGTCGCGAGCCTGGGCGCGATGGCAACCGGTCTCACCGATTGGCAGCACACCCACGAGCGATCCCGTCGAATCGGCTTGGTACACGGTATGTCGAATCTGATTGCCACAGCCCTGTACGCGAAGTCGTGGCGAGACCGCCGTCGAGGCCGACGTGTCCGTGGGGTGGCCGCAAGCACGGTCGGTTATGGGATAACCCTTGCCAGTGGCTATTTGGGCGGCGCGCTGGTGTACGGGTCGGGCGCGGGTGTGGATCGCTCGGGTGCACGGCTGACGAGCGAAGCCTGGACGCCGGTGCTGCCGGTAACGGCGCTGGACGGGCGGCCGCAACGGGTGAAGGTGGACGGCGTCGGGTTGGTCCTCTACCGCGACGACGGACAGGTCAGGGCAGTCGGCGAACGGTGCCCGCACCTGGGGGCTCCGATGCGCGACGGCTGGATCGACCGAGGCCGAATCGTATGCCCATGGCACGGTTCGCATTTCGCGTGTACGACGGGCGAGGTGCTGCGCGGGCCGGCGACCGCGGCGCTGCCGTCCTACCCGACCCGCATCCGAGAGGGAGTGGTCGAAGTACGTGGCGGTGCATCAGTGCCCGCGCGACAGGGAGTCTCCGAATGAATGCCTATGATGTGCTGTTCGAGCATCACAAGGTGCTACGTGGTTTGTGTAAGCGGATTACCGCGATGCCGCCCGCTTCACCCGAACGCCGGCGGACGCTGGATGAGCTGTTGATGGAATTGGACATTCACATGCGCATCGAAGACGACCTGTTCTATCCAGCTGTCTCGGCCGCAAGCGAATTGGTCGCGATCGCGCACGCCGAGCATCGCCAAGTGTGGGACCAGCTCGCGGTGTTGCTGCGCACGCCGCCGACGGCGCAGCACTACGAACGGGAGTGGCATTCGTTTGTCACCGTTTTGGACGCCCATGCCGACGAAGAAGAGCGCGACTTATGCCCCGCGCCAGTGGATTTGGGCGTACGGGTGCTCGACGAGTTGGGTGACAGGATGCTCGGGCGGATGGAACAGTTGCGCCACTCCACATTCGAGAAGCTGCACGTCAAGGGCCGCACCGCGGTCCTTCGTGCCTGGTGATTCTCGTGGAGATTGCAGCGCGTTATCGAACCGGATGGTTTTCCCGCACGCCGCGGTACATGCCCCATCGGACGATCCACGGGATCACCACCCGTTCGACCGACCAGGATGGGAAGCGAAAGGTGTGGCCGGTGGGAAAGAACACCTCCAGCCCGGAGGGCTGTATGCCGAGCAGCGAGCCCCACCGCCGCCCCGGCGTCCGGAAGGTACGCAATTTCCGGCCGGCGAATTCAGCGCGGACGTTGGCGGCCACCAGCGCATCCCCACGATTGCGGGCGGAGCTGCGCAACGGGTCAGTCGCAGCGATGTCTCCGACCGCAAAGACGCCTCGATGATCGGGCACTCGCAGGTCTGGGGTCACGCGAACGAACCCGCGCTCGTCGAGCAGTTCCGGCGGCAGCCAACCGGTATTGGGTCGCACCCGGCCTATCGCCCAGAGCACGGCGTCGGCCGAAGCCTGCCGCTGCCCGGTGGTCCAGTTGACCGGTTCGCTGGTGATCTCATCGCCCGCGAAACCGTTCGACACCACGGCGCGGTGACCCGGATGCAGGCCCACACCGAGATCGGTCAGCCTGCCTTCGATGCGCCGCCAAATCCCCGGGTGATACTCGACCAAAGCGCGCTCTCCGGGAAAGTACAGGTCGACCCGCTTGTCCGGCCAGGTGGTTGCCATGTTGGCGGCGCTGCTGACCGCGGCCGCGCCGCCGCCCACGATGATCACCGAGTCGGCGGCGACCAGCCGGTCGTGTGCGGCGCGTAGGTCGGCGTCGATCTCAGCGGCCGACTGCACCGTCGGCTGCCGCCAGAACCCGTTGGCCACCCCTGTCGAGATGACCAGCGCGTCATACTCCTCGGCGACCGGCGTGCCGTCGTCGCGCCGGCCGAAGACGGTTCGCCCCGCCAGATCCAGGCCCGTCAGCGTGGCCTGGACAATCCGCACACCATCCAAACGGCGGAACCTGTCGAACGGAATCCAGTAGTCACGGGCCCAGTCGTGGGGGCGCGAGAGCCGGACGCCGAGTTCCTGGCCACTCACCAGCCCGGGTTTGACCGAGATGCCGACCACGTCGGCGTGCTTGGCCAAGCGGATCGCGGTCAAGATCCCCACGTCTCCCAGCCCCGCGATGACGACCCGCTTGCGGTTCATGCCACCGTCCCGCGCGTACCGGGCGCCACGCGCGGCGCAGAAATCACGTGCAGCACCAAGGTATGGTCGCACGCACCATCACCTCGCTGGGGAGCACATGTCGGAGCCCGGGTCGCCAATGCGGCCGCAGTTGCGCGCGGCGCTGAGCGCCGCGGTGCGCGCATCGGCCCCTCGTCGGGCCTCAGCCGAGCGGGCCGCCAAGGACTTCAAAAAACCGTTGTGGCCGGCGGTGGGCTCAGAGATCCGCTGGGCGTTTCACCCGCCGCGCACCTGGCTGTCGGGAGTAGTGGCCAACCTGTTCCTCGCCGCAGCCTGGCTGGCTGTGCAGCCGTTGACCTCCGCCCATGGGCATCCCACGCGCCACTTTCACCATCACCACGTGGATTGGGTGATTCTGGTGGGTAGCTATTTCTCGTCGTTCATCCTCGCGGACGTGACGACCACCAACACCCTGGGTGGCGATCACTATCGCGTGGCAAAGGGTTTTTCGGACGGGACACCAGTGTGGCGGATGCTACTGATCAAGAATTTGGCCCTGCTCGTCTTGGTCGGGTTGCCCACCTTGGCGGTGGCGGTGGCGTTGACGCTGTGGCTGGAAACGCCGGCGCGCCTGGGCATCACGATCCCCAACGTTGCGGTGCCGATCGTGTCGTGGCTGGGGGTGGGCAACGTTATCTCGGTGATTCACCCGGTGAGCGCCGAGCCGCTGATTCGGCGGTGGCGGCAACGTCGCGATTGGCGCCGCATCGTCGGCTGGCTGGTGGCACTGGGACTGCCCTACGCGCTGTACTACGTCGCCGATCCGATGGGTGGGGTGGAGCACCGCATCTTGTGGACGCAGCTACCCGCGGCGATCGGGCCGGTGCTCGGCCGCGATACGAAAAGCTTTGTGCATCTGGGCATCGCCCTGGTGGTCTGGGTGTCCGGCACAGTCGTGGCCGAGGTGTGGGTGCGCAAGCGTGGGCTGCAGATACGGTAACGCTCAGCCCGGTGGTTGGCGGGCCACGACCGAGTTGGGGGCGGTCCAGTCGGTCGACACCTTGCGCTCTTTGATGAGCCATGTTTCGCCGTCGGGGACGAAGATGTCTCGATACCGACCGAAATGGTCGAGGCCGATATGCGTGACGACGGTGAAGTAGGACGAGACGTGGGCTTGGTCGGGCGTCAGGCCGCTGAACAGCACGTTGGCGACGTTGTGGCGGACGACGGGCTTGACGCCAGCGCCGGCCGCGATGTCGCCGGTGATACCCCCGAGGAACGTCGCGATTTCGGATCGGCCGCGCAGTGGCTCCTGACCGCGTATCTCAAGGACACCGTCGGCGCAGAACGTCGATGCCAGGCCGTCGAGCCGGCCGGCATCGCCCGACCAGTTGTACCGCGCCAGCGTGTCGCGGATCTGCTCTCGGGCGATCAGTTCCCACATCTCCACGTCGTGACTCCTCACTCGACTGCGGTCTCCTGGGTGCCGCGTAGCACGATAGTCGTGCTGAGGACATACCCGCGCGGCGTGCAAGGACGCGGGGCTGCAAATCGCGGCGGAGGTCGCGATCCCGCAAGTGCAGGTTGACAAGCGAAAAGCGGTGGCGGAGCTGGCAGTTCACCAGCCCGACGCCAGCGGGACCGTCATGCACGGCACTATCGAGGGCTCGGTAACTGCTCCCGCCATTGTTAGGCGAACGGTCACTTGACGATGTAGGGCCGGAAATTGCGTGGGGCCGGTGGCGTGACCCCGTGCAGGTCGAAGACGGCGATGAGGGCCCGCAGCAGAGCGGGTGACCAGTCCTCGAATGGTTGCGCCTCCACACGATCGAGCAGTTCACAGCGGAGGTACCCGATGCCCGCAGGCTGCTGATCATCGATCATCGAGCCGGTGCTCCTCTAGGCGACTAGCTGACTGGTTGGCGTGCCTCTCCTCCGGGGGCCCGCTGTCCGTAATTGTGGCCTGCAATCGACGCTAGGGTCGACGCATTGTGGTTGTACAGCGAACTGGTCGAATTCAAATGTCTTTCAGAGCGGATTTCAGCACGCTGTCGAGAGGTTTTCTCGAGCGCATTTGACGGATTCGCTGCCGGGGTTCGGCTGCAGTGCGAGTCCGGCACTTCCGATACCACCAGTAGCGGAATAAAGTGGGCGGGTGACGACCGCCCGATTCCGACCCGCCACCGTCGGGCAGCCGCGATGAGCGGACGCCTGCTGATCACCGGTGCCGACGCCGCCGGACGGTCGTGTGCCGTGCAGGACGATCGGATCACGTGGCACGGCGACGCCAGCGTGCAAGACGTTTTCTATTCGGTGCTGTATGCGACCCCGTCTGTTCCCTGGCTCTCCAGCGGCGGGCGTGTCGCCGACGCCCTCGACTTGGGTGTCGCCACCGGAACAATTCGCTGGATGATGGTCGAATATGCAGCGGGCAAAGTGTTCTCCATGCACCACACGGACACTGTCGATTTCGACATCGTGCTTTCGGGTTCGGTCGAATTGATCCTCGATGACGGCGTTTATCCACTTTCAGTGGGCGACGCTGTGGTGATCACCGGCGTCGATCACTCCTGGCGCGCCGGCGAGGACGGATGCCGGCTCAGTGTCGTGGCGATCGGGGCTTCCATTGGCGTCGACGCCCCTCAAATCCGCGGGTGAATGAAAACCCCTTCGGCTGAGACCGTCGTGCCGTCGGTGTCGCTGACCTTTCCTGCGGCGAAAGTCTTTACCCCGTCTACACTCTCGATCCAGGCTTCGGCTCGCAAAGGCCGTTGCAGGGGAGTGGGCCGGTGGTAACGCAGCGTGAGTGTTCCGGTGTAAGCCGGTTGCCCCGGTTTGTGCGCGGTGGCGCCGAGGACGTGGTCGAGAATCATGGCGGAGACGCCGCCGTGCACGTGGCCGGGGGCCCCTTCGTAGGCGGCGCCGAGGATGAACTCCGTCCACGCCGACCCGTCGCTTTCATGGTGGACGACGAGCGGGGGAGCCGACGGGTTGCGCACGCCGATAACGACGTTGCCCGCGGCTGGGCCCTGCCCGTCGTCGACCGCACGCTGACCGAACGATCCGGGCATCAGCGCCGCGCTGAGTTGGCTTGTGATGCCGTCGATCCTGGCCGCCGCAGAGGCGACGGTGTCGGGATCCACCTCGGTGCGGATCGTCGCGTCGATCAAGCGCCGCACGGAGGTGGCCAGCGCCTCGTAACTCGGCGACGAATCAGCCATTGCGGCAATCGGATCCACCATGTCCGACACCATAGATCAGCTGTAGCGATCGGCTTTGGCAGGGGCGCAGGGTAATCTGGCGAGATGGCCCCCGGAGCGGACTCAGCCAGCGAAAAGTCGGTGAAGTCGGCCCTTGCCGCCACCAGTTGGGCGCTGCTGGGGATGATGTCCTACGAAGAGGAAGTCTCCGGCTACGACCTGAAGAAATGGATCGACTGGAGCGTCGACCTCTACTACTGGAGCCCGTCGTACAGCCAGATCTACACCGAGCTGAAGAAATTGGAGAGCCTGGGTCTGGTGAGGTCTCGCGTCGAGCGCGACGAGGGCACCCGCAGCCGGCGGCTCTACAAGATCACCCCGGCCGGGATGGACGCCGTCACGCGATGGGCTACCGAGGCCCCAGTGGACCCGCCGGTGCTCAAGCACACCGTGCTGCTGCGGATTACCTTCGGTAACCTCAATAACCCGGCTCGGCTCAAGGAATTGCTGCAGGAATACGTGGCGTACGCCGAAGCGCGGCATCGCAAAGCTGTTGAGGACGCCGACGGGGCCGAGGCCGAACCCGCGTGGGCGTACTCGGTGATCGCGCTGCGCTGGGCGGCCAAGTACTATGCCGCCGAACGGGAGTTCGCGCTGGAAATGATGAAGGACATCGACGAGGCCGATGCCATCTTGCAGAAGGCCGCGAAGGGTGGTTTCGGGCAACCACGGCCCAAACCGGGCTACTGGCGCGAGGTCGAGAAGCAGGTCGAGGCCAAGCGGGCCGCCGACTAATCGCCGGGTACTGAAATTGCTTCGTTAGCTTGGTATTTCATGTCGTCGTGGCTGGCGTGGCCATCGGCCTAAGCGAGGATCTCGCGCGCACAGGCTCCGAAATTACCGACCTGACAGTGGTTACTCGCGTCCTCGGCAGCGGTAAACACTCTGGTGGTCACCGAACGCGCTGCGGTGAGGTTGCCGGCCTGCCGATAAAGCTGGTGCAGTGGCACATAGTGATCGTCGTCCCCGGCGAGCAGCAGCGTGTCCGCGGTGACCTTGCCGGAGATAGACCGGGTCGTCATTGCTCGCGCAACCGTGAAAAAGTCGAAGGCCGAGGATGTTCCGGTGGTGTGCATGCCCTGCCACAGTCCCCACCGACTGACCGGCCGTCGGGCAGAGGCGATCTTCGCGGCCGCGTTGACGATCGAGCGTGCGCCGACCGCAAGAAGTGCCCGCAACAGGGGTGTGATTGTTGGCGCGATTTGACCCCCGAGTACCTCGAGAAAGTCATCGAGGATGTCGAACGCGACTACCCGCTTGATGCGGGCTTCGAATGCGGCGGCCCGGATCACCAGTCCGCCGCCCAGCGAGACGCCGACCGCGGTGACGTCGTCGAGGCCGTAGTGGTCGAGGACCGTTGACACGGGACGCTCCCATTGATGGGTCAGGGGCAGACCGGCCTCTTCGAGGGCGCCTCCCTGTCCGGGCCCGTCGAATGCGACCACCCGGTGTCCGGCCTCTACCAGTGCCGCGAGCATCGGGAAGAACTCCTCGATATAGCTGTCGAACCCGCCGAACAGCAGGACCGGCGGACCTGTTGGCGGCTGTGCAGGCGCCAGGTCGTATGCCGGAAGCCAACCGTCTCGATAGGGAATCCGATCCGGCGAGACCTCGTACAGATCACGCATTGTTCCGACGAACCTGGTGCGGGCAGCCGCTTTACGGGGATCGTCGGGGGACATGAAGAACTCGGCCGCGCGGTCGTAGTACGCGCCCGCCAGGCGGCTACCGGCTTGCCGGGACTTGTCGGCAAGCGCGAGGAAGCCGTCGATCCACTCCGCGTAGCTGTGGACACCGCGTGCGGTCTCGGCAATCGCCGGATAGGCCTCCAACCCAATCCATTCCAGCCAGCGGTTGCACTGGAAGTTCAGGCTCCGGTCGGGATGAAAATCGTGATAGCCCGACCCTGGGCCGTACAGATCGATGACGTAAGCTGAGGTGCGCGTGTTCTCTCCTATCGCAAGTCATCTTGCGATACGGTAACCCGATCACGCTCCTAACGCAAGCATCCTTGCGATAGGGTGGCCGCGTGAGTCAACCCTCGAAGGTGCGGTCCCACCGACGCGGCGCTGCGGTGCGTTCGGCAGTGTTCGACGCGACCATCGCCGAGGTGGTCGAGCACGGGGTAGACGCGGTCACTATCGCCGTCGTCGCCGCGCGGGCCGGCGTCCATGAAACCTCGATCTACCGACGCTGGCGCACCCGCAACGACCTGATCGTCGATGCGCTGCTGGAGCGCAGTGCCGTGGTGATCCCAGCACCCGATACCGGCTCCATCCGGGGTGACCTCATTGAGCTGGGGCGCCTCGTGATCGCGTATCTCACTTCGCCGATCGGCCATGCATTGGTTCGAACGATCGTGATCGACGTGGAAGACTCAGCGCTGGCGCAGGCGCGCGGCACCTTTCTGGCCGGGCGGCTGAGCGCGATGCGGGTATTGATTGACCGGGCAATCGAGCGAGGTGAACTACCTGCCGGAACAGACGCACGGCTGGCACTCGAAATGCTGGTTGCGCCCCTGCACGTTCGAGTGCTGCTCACCGGCGAGCCGCTGACCGACGACCTACCCGAGCAACTCGCGGATGTCATCCTCGACGGGCTGCGCTAGCTCGCCGCGTGGGGGGCCGGGCTGTAGCCGAAAGAGTCGTCCTGATGAGCGGAACAAGTCGGGTGCGCTGGGCGGCCCGCGGGGGTTGAATGAATGGCTATGAGGTCGCAGTCGGAGGCCGATGAAGTTCGGCTCATCGAAGCGCAGGGCGCACCGACGCGGTTCGCCCGCGGCTGGCACTGCCTTGGTCTGGTCCGGGATTTCGCGGACGGTAAGCCGCACGCGGTCAATGCCTTCGGTCAGAAGCTGGTGGTATTCAATAGCGAAGACGGCAAAGTCAACGTGCTCGACAGCTACTGCCGGCACATGGGCGGCGATCTCTCGCAGGGCGAGGTCAAGGGCAACGAGATAGCCTGCCCGTTCCACGATTGGCGCTGGGGCGGCGACGGGCGATGCAAGCAGGTCCCCTATGCGCGACGGACGCCCCGGCTGGCCCGCACGGCAACGTGGATCACTCTGGAGCAGGACGGCATGTTGTTCGTGTGGAACGATCCTGAGCGCAAGCCGCCGCCACCAGAGGTCACGATCCCGCGGATCGAAGGCGCCACCAGCGAGGAATGGACCGACTGGCACTGGTACACCACCGTCGTACACACGAACTGTCGCGAAATCATCGACAACGTCGTGGACATGGCGCACTTCTTCTACATCCACGGCTCGCTGCCAACATATTTCAAGAACATCTTCGAGGGGCACGTCGCGACGCAGTACATGAACGGTGCGGGCCGTCCTGACCTCGCAGCTCCGGTCGGCTCACAAATGCTCGGTACCACATCGGTGGCGTCGTACTACGGTCCGTCCTTCATGATCGACGACCTGACCTATCACTACGAGCAAGGCGATGCCAAGACGATACTGATCAATTGCCACTACCCGATCGACTCGAATTCCTTTGTGCTGCAGTACGGCATCATCGTCAAGAAGTCAGATGCCGTGCCCGACGACCAGGCCATGCGGACCGCGATCAGTCTCGGCGATTTCGTCAAGCTGGGTTTCGAACAAGACGTGGAGATCTGGCGGCACAAAGCGCGGATCGACAACCCGCTGCTGGTCGAGGAGGACGGCCCGGTCTACCAGCTGCGCCGCTGGTATCAGCAGTTCTACGTCGACGCCGCCGATGTGGAGCCGGACATGGTGGACCGCTTCGAGTTTGAGCTGGACACGACGCGACCGTGCGAGGCGTGGATGAAAGAGATCGAGGCGAACATGGCGGCTCGGGCGGGCTCGGTGTAATGGAATCGCCGGTCAGGGCTGACAATCGGCTCGACGAGATGCCGATGGCGCCGGTGGTGTGCCAGAACTGTGGTGCGCAGGTATTGGCCCGCAAGAGCAGCTGGAGCCAGACCAGTGTGCAGTGGAACGCCGATGCGACGGGACGTTGTGCGGAGCGCCGGGAGGCGCAGTCATTATCGGTGCCCGGCAGCCGCGGGGTTTTCCTGGTGTGCTCCGCGCTCAGTGAGTCGATCCTCGACGCGGTGCGACATGGCGAACTGTCGGTAGTCGACGAGATAGCAAGCGTATCAAGCTAATTGGCTTTGATAATATCCGTCCCACCAGCCACGGCTGTCGCAGTCGCTTGACGTGCAATCGTCTTTCGATTAGGCCAGCTGGAAACTGCTGATCGGGGCTTCCTCCGGATAGATCGAGGGTCCGCCCAGGTCGTAGGCGGCGTTGAGCGCAGCGATGAACGCCGGATCGTGCAGTGGTTCGCTGGGCACCTCGAGTTTGACGCCCCGGGCATTGACGTCGTCGACCATCATGTCGATGGCCCGCTCGACGGTGAGGTCGTCAGATCCCTCCATGTTCTTTTTCAGCTCGTCGAAGTCGGAGAACACCTCCGCCGACCAGTGCACCAGGAACCGCAGTTGGTCGGTGTGGTGGCGTGCGATCACCTTGTCTTTGTTCTTCAGCAGCCAGTGATCTCGATCGCGCGGGTCGCCGGTGAACACGGTTTCGAAGGCCAGTTCGGCCGGAATCTGTTGGTCCATTGGCCCGTTCGCTTCGCCGCGGTGAACCATCATCTCGTTCTGCACTATCACGCCCCGGTTGTTGATCGGCGGCAGGAGACGTTTCGGTGTCCGCAGCGGCCCGTCGGGCCAGTAGGTGAATCCGCTGCCGGAGTCGAGCGAGAACCAGGTGATCACCTGCGCCATCTTGATCAGGTAGTCGCCGAACAGGCCGGACTTTCCCATCACGCTGGTGAGCCACGTCGGCGCATTCTCGTGTCGCACACCGCGGAAACTCGGCGAATCCAGATGTCCCGGGTCACGATTGGCGCACGGCCCGTTGATGTTGAACAACATGAGTTCCGGTTTGGCGTATTCGGCGTTCCAGTAGCTTTTTGCCATGTCAAGGAACCGCGCGTTGTAGAAGCAGTCGTGCAGTTGCGGGTAGAGCACAGCGCCGTAGTTGGCGAGGTATCCGCGGAAGGTGGGGGTCATGAACAGGTCCAATGAAGGGGTAAACCCTTCGGGGAAGGCGCCGCTCATGGTCGCGATCAGTTCGTCGGCGGAGGCGAAGTGCTGTGCGATGATCAGCTTCCAGGGCCCCTGGGTGCGCACGACATCAAGCAGACGCTCGCGCTGATCTTCGGTGTAGACGTAGTCGACCTCGCGTGGCGGCGCGGCCGGCCGCAACACGTCGGACAGTTCCATTCGCCGCTCGTCGGTGAGCATCAGGTGTCTCCTCCTGCAGTCTCTCGGCGCAATTGCGTATAAAATGGTAAGGGGCATGCGAACTTTGCCCGCAGCAACGCCCCGATCTCGGCGATGGCCAAGCGGCCCCGGGCGGTCGCGTCAGAGCGCATGAGAAATCCGTGATACGTCCCCGGGTAGCGGGTGGTGGTCGTCTGGACGCCGGCGTCGCGCAGCCGGGTCGCGTACCGCTCACCCCAGTCCCGGATCGGGTCGCAGTCTGCGGTCACCACGATCGCTGCCGGTAGGCCGGACAGATCGCGGGCGTAGGCCGGAACGACGTACGAGTCGCGGGGCACTTCCGCTTCGCCGTCGGCGAGGGCATGCAAATACTCGATGTCATCGCGGGTGAGCATCGGCGCAGCGGACAACGAAGTGATTGACGGAGCGGCCATGTCGCGGTCCAGGCCGGGGTACAGCAGCACCTGGGCGCAGATCGCCGGACCGGCACGGTCACGCGCGGCCAGCGCGACCGATGCCGCCAGGGAGCCGCCCGCACTGTCGCCCACCACCGCGACGCGGCTCGGGTCGACCCGCAGCCCCTCCGCGTTGCGCGACACCCACTCCGTCGCGGTATAGGCGTCGTCGAATTGCGCGGGCGGGGGAGCTTCGGGTGCCAGCCGGTAGTCGACCGCAACTACAGTGGCACCCGACGCCGCCGCCAGTTCGCGCGCCAGCGGTTCAAAGGAATGATTGGAGCCCATCACAAGTCCGCCGCCGTGGAAGTACACCAGCGCGGGCGACACGGAATCGTCTGTTGGACGGTAAATTCGCGCGGTAATCGATCCGGCCGTTCCCGGGATCGCGGCGTCGGTGACGCTGGCCATGTCGGGCATCTCGTCGGGCAGCGGCGCGGACTCGAGCGCGGCACGCACCGCGGCCAAGCCGCGTCGCCGCATCGGTGGCATGTCGCCGAAGGAGGCGACCCGCAGGGCAGCGTCGGGATCCAGCATCGCCACCGTCATCGCAGCGTCGGAGGCTGCTGCGCGCCCGGGACAGTGGCGGCGTCGGTGCGCAGCAGCTGCGACAGCGGTACGGAGTCAGCAGTGTCGAGAACGACGTCCATTTTGGTGAATTCGAGCCCGCGTGTACCGCGCCGCACAGCGACGTCGACAACCCCGCTGGACACGGCGAACGGCACATAGTTGGCGATCTGGTTGACCAGGATATAGAACCTGGCGTGGGTGACGTCACCCTCGGTGCCCGTTCGGTGCACGTTGGTGGCGTGATGGCGCAGCGGGTACGGACTCTGCTTGCGGTGACCGCACAGCCACTCCATAACGGCGTCACGGCCACGAAGTTCCGGCGACATCAGGCTTTCGAAAGGGCTTGCACCGGTGTCGCTTCGGGTCACATAGCGGACGTCCTCCGCGTAGCGAGCCGCCAGGTCGTCGTAGTGCGCCTCGTCGTAGTGGTACCAGTAGCCTGCGATGAACTCCTGAAGTTCCGACAGCGTGATGTCGTTGCTCATGGCGACGAGTCAACCTCGCTATGGCGCGGGTGACACCGGGGAGTGCCCGGTCAGTGGGACACTGTGTTGCCGTCAGCCGGTTATCAGGCCCCAGAGCCCATCCGCTCGTGCTGCCAGCGCCGCGGCGGTGACCTGGTCGTCCCAATACTGAACCGAACCGAACTCCGAGCGCCACGCGAGGGCGGCCCGCGTGAACTCGTGCAACCGGTGCTCGCGCGTGGTACCGATGGCACCGTGCACCTGGTGGGCGTTTCGCACCACGACCGACGCGGCGTGGGCCGTGCACGAACGTGCCGCGGCGACAACGAAATCGAGGTTCGGCGCCGACCACTGACTGGCGACGGCGGCACTAATCGCGGCTTCAGTCGCCGCCCTGGCGAGCGCCGCTTCCGCGGCGATGTCCGAAATCTGATGCTGCACCGCCTGGAACCGGGACAGCGGCCGGCCGAACTGGATTCGTGAGGTCACATGCCCGATCGAAAGCTGCAGTATTCGATCCAGCGCGGCGCACACCTGGATCGACCGCACCAGCGCCGACTTGAGGCGTAGCTGATCGACCAGCGTCGCGGGGATCAAAGCGCCTGTTAGGGCCGCAAGATCGACGGCGACGGTGTCGCGCGGTTCGCCGATCACGTTGGAGCCCTTGGTGATCTCGGCCCGGTCGGCATCGACGTCAGCCGCGTGGTATTCGCCGGCCATTGGCCATACGACCACGAGCCGATCGGCGCCGGCCGCCCACGGCACCCCCCGCGCGACGCCTTGGCGGTCGAGTAGACACACCGTCCGCACCGCGTCGTCGCAACGTATCCCGGCCGCATCCAGCAGCCAGCACGCCAACAGATCGTGCTCGGCCAACGGAATTCGCACACCGTGCCGGACGGCGGAGCCGAGCAGTTCGGCCGCCTCATACCAACCGGCCCCGCTGCCGCCGGATTGCTCCGCGCCGGTCAGCCGCACCAGCCCGAGATCGGCTAGACGTCCCCACAATCCGGTGTCCCGGCGAACTGGCTTTTCGGTCGGCGGCGCGGCAGGCTGATGTGTCGCGCGATACTCCGCGAAGACGGCGTCCATCATGTCGGCCAAGGCCTGGTCAATCGCCGTCACCGCAGCCCCAAGCCGCGCGCGATGACACCTCGCAGCACCTCGTTGGTCCCGCCCCGCAGCGTGAAACCGGGGCGCTGGTCTATCCCAGCCGTCACCAGGCCGTCGAACGCGGAATCGACATGACCATGCGCATCGGCGAAGTCGGCGATGTCGCCTTCGGTGGTGGTGCCGAGCACCTTGACCACCGCGGCGGGCAGGTCGGCCGCGTCGCCGCGCTCCAGCGCACCGGCCACCGCGAACGACATCTGGTGCAGGCCCGCCACTCGCGCCACCAGGCGGCCCAATTCGGGGTTGTGGGGCAGGCGATCCGACGCCATCCGCTCGGCGCAGGCGGCCAGTAGTGCGAAGGTGGACAGAAACCGTTCCGGGCCACTGCGTTCGAAGCTCAGCTCCGACGTCACCTGACGCCAGCCTTCGCCGATTGCACCGAACACCATGTCGTCGGGCACGAATGCCTGCTCGAGCATCACCTCGTTGAAGTGGTGCGCGCCGTTCATCGACACGATGGGCCGGATCTCGACGCCCGGCCCGCGCAGGTTGACGATGAACTGGCTCAGGCCGGCATGCCGATGCTCCGGGTCTACCGGTGCGGTGCGCGCCAGCACGATGAACGCCTCGGCCAGATGGGCCCCCGACGTCCAGACTTTCGTGCCGGACAGCGACCAGCCGCCGTCGACACGCACGGCCCGGGTGCGCACGCTGGCCAGGTCGGAACCGGAGTCCGGCTCGCTCATACCGATGGCGAAAAAGCATGTCCCGCGCACGATCCGCGGCAAGAACTCCGACTTCTGCAGCTCCGTGCCGTATTTGAGCAGCGACGGCACGATCTGCCGGTCGGCGATCCAATGCGCGGCGACGGGTGCACCGGCCGCCAGCAGTTCCTCGGTGACGACGAACCGTTCCAAAAACGAGCGGCCATGCCCTCCGTACTCGACCGGAATCGTCATGCCCAGCCAGCCGCGGGCCGCCAGCGCGGCGGTGAAGTCCTCGTCCCATCCCGAGAGCCAGGCATCAACGGACGGGGTGAACGAGCCCGCGTCCAAATGCTCGGCAAGGAACTGACGGACCTCGGTTCGCAGGCCGGCGGTCGCGGCGTCAACGTGGGCGGGCGGCACCAACCTGGGCACGGGCATTATTTACGGCGCCATTTGGCGATGCGCTGCTGATGTTCGGGGTCGTGGTGGGCGAGCGGTTGCATGGCCGCGGCCATGCCCAGCGTCGACTCGAGCGATCCGGCACGCGACTCCTGCAGCAGACGCTTGGCCATCCGCAGCCCGTGCGCTGGATTCTTGACGATGCGGTCGGCCAACGCTTGGGCCTGCGGCAGCAATTCGTCGTGCGGCACTACGCGGCTGACCAAGCCCCATTGCAGCGCGGTCGGCGCGTCGATGCGATCACCGGTGAAGGTCATCTCGGCGGCACGTTCGTACCCGATCGCCCGGGGCAGAAACCAGGTGCCGCCGTCTCCTGGAATCAGGCCGAGCTGCACGAAGCTCTCCGCGAACGATGCGCGCTCGGAGGCGATCCGGATGTCACACATCATCGCCAGGTCGCAGCCCGCGCCGATGGCCGGGCCATTGACCGCCGCGATCAGCGGCACTTCAAGGCGGGCGAGGGCCCGCGGAATCCGTTGAATTCCATCGATGTACGCGTGGCGCTGTTCGATCGCGTCCAGCGCGAATATCCCGTCCTGGTCGGCCATCTCCTTGACGTTGCCGCCAGCCGAGAAGATCTTGCCCTCCCCGGTGAGGATCACGGCGCGGACCGCGTTGTCGCCGTTGCCGGCGTCGACCGCGGCTTCAAAGGCAGCGATGAAGTCTTTCCCGGTGATCGCATTGCCGACGTGCGGCATGTTGATCGTCCAGACCTGGGTCGGCCCGTTCGTGGTGATGAGTAGGGAATCCTGGGGACTTGAGTGCACGGGCTTCATTCCTTTCCACGGTAGGCGGCGCGACGCGGTAGCCTGTCGCCGGTGTCCCACTGAGTAGACAAGACCCATGCCGCCGGTGGCCAACGGGCTCGATACTCGCAGTCATGAGCACCGGCGCGACATTGAATGCCGACGAACTCCGGGCCAATCTGCGTCGAGCCGACCCCGGGGTACTGGTAGCCGTTCTGGCGCAGCTGACCGGCGACCATGCCGTCGTCGACCGGTTCGCGCCGAAGATCGCTCACGTGCCCGATCCGCCCGAACAGGCCGGTGTCACCGATCCTGAAACAGCTGAAGCGCTGGTCGAGGCGGTGGTCGTCGCGGCACAGTCATGTCGGTCCGGCGCGACCTCGGCCGACGACCCCGAGCTGTTCGCCCGCATCGCACCGATAGCGCTCGGCGGAACCGTCGGCGCCGAGTACCTCCCGCTGCTGTTGGAGCAGGGTGGGTTCCAGCCGCCACAGCCGGTGCTGCCGCGCACCGCGAAGCTTCCAGACGGTTTCCGGGTCGCGATCATCGGCGCGGGCATCGCCGGGCTGACCGCCGCGCTGGAGTTGGCGAACGCGGGTATCGACTACCAGATCTTCGACCGCAACGACGAAGTCGGCGGTACCTGGTACACCACCACCTATCCCGGCATCGGCGTGGACACCCCGTCGGCGTACTACTCGCTGTCCCGCGACATCAACGGCGATTGGTCGAGCTACTATCCGCAGGGCGCGGAATATCAGGCGTACCTGATGTCGGTGGCCGATAAGAACAACCTGCGGGCCCACACCCGCTTCGGTACCGAGGTCGAAGCCCTGTGGTGGGACGACGTGCTCCGCCAGTGGCAGATCCACGCGGTGGGCCCCGACGGCACCCGTGACGTCACCCAGGCCAACGTGGTCATTCCGGCCGCCGGGTACCTGAACCGGCCGCGGTGGCCGGAACTGCCCGGGCGGGGAACATTCTCGGGAGTCGAGATCCATTCGGCGCAATGGGATCCCGGGCTGGACCTGAGTGGTAAGCAAGTTGGCATTATCGGCGCGGGTTGCACCGCGGTTCAGATCGTCGACGCAAGCGTGGACCGGGTGGCGCACATGACGGTCTTCCAGCGTCAGCCGCACTGGGTGGCCCCGCGGCGACGCCTCTCCGATGACGTTCCCGACTATCAGCGCTGGCTGGGCACCCGGCTGCCGTACTATGCCAATTGGCTTCGGCTCAAGTCGTTTTGGGGCACTGCCGACAACAACTACCCGGTAATCCTGCGTGACGCCGACTGGGCGGGCGACCACCTGTCGATATCGCCGGCCAACGACGTGCTGTTGCGGATTTGCCTGGCCTACATCGACCGGGTCTTCGGGGCGGAAAGTGAGCTGGCCCGCAAGGTCACGCCGGATTTCGCGCCCTACGGCAAGCGGATCATCCGCGACCCCGGCGGGTATTACGCAGCGCTGGCACGCGACCACGTGGACGTCGAGGCCAGCGAGCCCGCCCGGGTCAACGAAGCGGGCATCGTGACCGGCGACGGCCGCCAGCTCGACCTCGACGTCATCATCTACGCAACCGGTTACCACCTGGATTTCCTATCCACCATCGATATTCGGGGTCGTGGCGGCAGGAAGTTGGCCGATGAATGGGGCGACAGTCCGCGGGCCTACCGCGGCGGAACCGTGCCCGGCTTCCCGAACCTGTTCATCTCGTCGGCGCCCAACTACAGCCCTGGACACGGCGCGGGCCACAACTTCGGCGTCGAGGTGATGATCCACTACGTGATGGAATGCCTGCAGTTGATGGCGCTGCGCAAGGCATCCGTAATGGAGGTGACACGGCGTGCCTGCGACGATTACGTCGCCGACATCGACGCGACGATGGCCGGCACCGTCTGGTGCCATACGCCGTCGGCGCATACCTACTACCGATCTGGGGGACGGATCGTGATCGCGTTCCCGTACCGGTTGGTCGACGTATGGCACGGCCATCGTGCTCCTGTTGAAGCAGATTTTGAGTTGCAATGACCCGGATACTTTGTGGGAAAACGGCTTTGGTCACGGGGAGCAGCCGGGGCATAGGCCGCGCCATCGCGCAGCGGTTGGCCGCCGAGGGCGCTACGGTGGTGGTCACTGCTCGGTCGCAGGTACCGTCCGCCTCGGCACGTCGCGGTGCCACTTCCACCCTGCCGGGCACCATCGGCGAAACGATCGAGTTGATCGAAGCCGCGGGTGGCCGGGCGTTCGGCATCACGGCCGACCTCGAGGTTCCTGACCAGCGCGACGGACTGGTCGATGCGGTGCTGGACCGTACGGGCCGCATCGACATCCTGGTCAACAACGCGGGTTTCGCCGACTACGCGGTGATCGAGACCATGAGCCTGGAAACGTTCGACCGTACGGTGCAGCACTATCTTCGTACGCCGTTCGTCCTGACGAAAGCCGTTGTGCCACACATGCGCAAGCAGGGAGCAGGCTGGATCGTGAATATCGGCTCGATCACCGGACTGCCGCCGGTGCGGCCGTACCGGGAGTACAACAAGATCTCGGGCGACGTGATCTATGCGTCGATGAAGGCCGCGCTACACCGGTTCACGCAAGGTGTGGCCGCCGAACTGCTGGACGCCAACATCGCCGTCAATTGCGTGGGACCGTCGACGGCGGTTCGCACACCCGGTGCGGCAGAACTGATTCCAGCAGGCTTTCCGACCGAGCCGGTGGAGTACCTGGCCGAGACCGTGCTGGCGATGTGTCACTTGCCTGCCGCCGACCGTACCGGGCTGGTCGCGTTCAGCCTGCACTATCCATGGTCGCAGCAGTTGCCGGTGCGCAGTCTGGACGGCACCCGATTGTTGCCTCCGCTTGAACCGCCGTTCGATGCGCGAGCAGACGCAAAATCCCCCTAAAACCAGTGGTTTTGGGGCTTTTGCGTCTGCTCGGCGGGTTAACTCAGAACTTGGTCGGTGATCGTGCAGAAGCTGTGACAGACGCGGTCTCGGATGATCACGTCGGTGGTCTCGGGGTCGAACCACCGATCGACGACGGCCCAATGGATGGGATGCATCAGGTAGGGCCCCATCAATCCCTCGACGTCGGAGAACTCCTGCTCGAACACATGAGTCCAGGCCGCCGCACCAATGGCCGCGGATACCCGGCTCAATTGCCAGGCCCGGATCGTCCGCACGTACTGCGGCATTGACGACAGCTCTCGTTCGAAGCGGGCGACGGTGTCTTCGTCGGTGTCAGGCTGTACGCGCAGCAGCAACGTCCGGTACACCGTGCCCGGGGTCTCGCCACAGTGTCGGGGTTCACCCGAATAGGCCGCGCCGTTGATGCGAGTCACGGTGGGGCCTGCCAGCAGCGCGTCGAATTTTTCTGCCGCGCAACGCCAACCGCCCTCGTCGCTGAAGCGCAGGTGCAGCAGGATGTCGCCGCCATTCCGCGTGCCGGGCAGCGTCGGCTGCACGACCCAGCGCAGCGCACCGGTTTCTACGGCGGCGGAACGTAACTCAGTGAGAACCCGGCAACGATCTGCCTCGACGACGTCGAGCAACCTGGTGACGCTATACATCGCAGAGACCGTCCACGTCCTTGGCGGCCGCGGCGAAGGACCGGGACCGTTCCTGCACCAATTCGCCAACCTGCGACCACCATTCGCCCAGCGTCGGATCCGGTCGGCCTATGTGGGTCATCGCCCACCATGCCTGGGGGTTGGGCAGCGTCCAGGTGATGGTCACGGTGTTGACCCGGTCGTCGAACCAGATCGGCGGACTGACCAGGACGTCGCGCAGCGTCATGCCTCGGTGCTGAGCCCCCGGCGCGTACTCGGCGAGGTAGGCGTCGACGAAGCGCCGGGCGCAGCCGGGGCGGGTCACCACCCGGTCGATCACGAACACCTCGCCGTCAGCCATGCGGTCGACCGTATGGCCGGCTACGGCTGGCGACGCGCTGCGCTCCCGGTCACCGGGAAAAGCGCCGAGTTCACAGCAGGGTTACGTTCGCGGATCACCAAACGTGCCGGTCGGGCAAGATTCACGCGTATTGCAGGGCTGGGCGAGGGCGGTGGGGGAGCAGTGGCCGCAGCGGCTGCAGGGTCGGCGCAACCCGCTGCGGGCCGTCCTCGACATGGCGCCAGATGGCCATCGCGGTCATGCGAACCGGAGCGGTCAGACGCTGATCGAACTTCATCCGATTCATCGGACCACACACCGAGACAGCGGCGACTGCCTCGCCCGGGCTGCCGATAGGGGCTGCAACGCAGCCGAATCCAGGAAGCGACTCCTCGCGCTCGAACGCCACTCCGTGGGCCCGCACCTTGGCCAATTCGACCGCCAGCTGGGAGCCGGTAGAGATCGAGTACTTGGTCTTGCGCGCCCGCAGGTCCACGTCGACTTCCTCGTCGCTGTAGGCCAAAATCGCTTTGCCGACGGCTGTGCAGTGCGCCGGCTGACGACCGCCGACGCGGGTGGGGAGCGCGCCAATCAGCCGGTCGCCGATCTTGTCGAGGTAGACGACGTCGGGTCCGTCCAGAACCGCGAGATGTACGACAAGTCCAGTGGCACGGTGCAATTCGCCCAGCAGCGGTCGGGCCGCCCGCACCAGGCGGTCCTGGTGTACAGCCAGCGAGCCCAGTTCCACCAAGCGCATGCCGAGCTCATAGTCGCGGCCGCTGCGACGCAGCCAGCGCAGCTGGACCAGACGTTCGAGCATCCGGTGCGCCGACGAACGCGGCAGGCCCGTGCGGCGGACGATCTGGGCCAGCGTCAGCCGTCCGGGTCCGTCGAACGCGTCGAGGACGAGCGAGATGCGGTCGATGACGGCGCTGGGGGTGGCTGGTTCGACGGCCGCGGCGGCGTTCACTGACATGGGTCCTCCAAGGGCTGGGGTGTATCTGGCTGCTATATTCCTAACAGGAATATAGCAGTTTGTATCACACTGGCCCGCCCCTTGTCACGCA